>CAUEKL010000057.1 GCA_959018215.1 uncultured Gemmiger sp. | reverse complement strand
GCCATAAACCTTTCACCCCCACCGACGACATCGTCGTCTGTCCGGACTGCGGCACCCCCTATCACCGTGCCTGCTGGCCCGCGGACGGGGTATGCGTGAACGCAGCCCGGCACGGCACCGGGTTTGAATGGAAGCCCGACAGCGCCGGGGAGGACAGCGAACCGGCCTGTCCCAACTGCGGGGCCCACAATCCCGCCGGCGCCCACTTCTGCAACCACTGCGGGGTGCCCCTGCCGGATCACCCCCAGAGTGCCGAAAATCCCCGCAACGCCCAGGCAGCGGGACCGGGCGGTTCCGGCCGTCCCATCTACGACGACCCCAACTATACCGCCCCCGAACGGAACACCGGTGCCCCGCACATCAACACCTACACCACCGGCCCGGAGGGCGTGTACCGCCGGGAGATCGGCCCCGAAGACCCCATCGACGGCATCAAAGCCCGGGATTGGGCCACCTTTGTAGGGCCGTCCAGTCTGTATTATCTGATGCAGTTTGTACGGATTGAACAGACAAAACACAAGTTCGGGCTTTCTTTTGCCGCCTTTTTCCTGGGTCCCATCTACTTTTTCTATCGTAAAATGTGGAAATTGGGCGCTCTCTTCGCCGCCTTGGATCTGGCGGTGACCATTCCCAGCTATCTGGCTTTGCTGGTCATCTCGGACGCTTCCATCGTCAGCGGCATGAACACCGGGTGGATTCTGACCGCCATGGACATATGTGCCGTCATCAGCTGGATTGTCATGGTCGTGCGGGCGGTGTTTGCGGGATACTGGTACAAAAAAACCTGTACCGCCCGCATCCGCGCCATCTGCGAGCGCATCCCGGAAGGTCAGGACCGGCAGGACATGCTGGCTTTGCGCGGCGGGGTCAGCATTCCCGCCGTGGTGATTTACCTGCTGGCCTGCTTTGCCCTGACCTGGGTCCTGATTCTGCTGGGGGTCACCCCTGCGGCGGTCATGTCCATGTTCAACATGTAATACAGCCGGAACCGCCCGCCGAGGGTACCGGCAGTGAATACAATTGGAGGAATTTGTTATGAAAACCACTCTGGTCATTATGGCGGCCGGCATCGGTTCGCGTTACGGCGGCGGCATCAAACAGCTGGCAGCCGTAGGTCCCAACGGCGAGATCATCATGGATTATTCCATTCATGATGCCATCGAAGCCGGTTTTGACAAGATCATCTTCATCATCCGCCGGGACATCGAAGAGGCGTTCCGGGAAGCCATCGGCGACCGCATCCAGGGCATTTGCGCCGGTCTGGGTGTGGAGCTGGGATATGCCTTCCAGGAGCTGGATGCCCTGCCTGAAGGCGTGACCCTGCCCGAGGGCCGCACCAAGCCCTGGGGTACCGGCCAGGCTGTGCTGGCCTGCAAGGACCAGCTGGACGGCCCCTTTGCTGTCATCAATGCCGACGACTACTACGGCAAGCAGGCCTTTGTGCTGCTGCATGACTTCCTGCAGGGATACACCCCCGAAAAGCCCGGTGACCTGTGCATGGCCGGCTTTGTGCTGAAAAATACCCTGAGCGACAACGGCGCCGTGACCCGCGGCATCTGCCGCATGAACGCCGAAGGCTACCTGACCGGCGTGGACGAGACTTCCGGCATTGAAAAGACCGCCGACGGCGCCCAGGCCGGCGGCAAGGCCGTGGATGCGGACAGCCTGGTGTCCATGAACATGTGGGGTCTGACCCCCGAGTTTGCCGATATGCTGGAGAAGGGCTTTGTGGAATTCTTCGGCGGGATTGCCGGCAACGAGCTGAAAGCCGAATATCTGCTGCCCATCTTCATCGACAGCCTGCTCAAGCAGGGCAAGGTCAGTGTCAAGGTGCTGCCCACGCAGGACCGTTGGTTCGGTGTGACCTATCAGGAGGACAAGCCCGTGGTGGTGGAGTCCTTTGCCAAGCTGATTGAGGCCGGCGTCTACCGCAAGGACCTGTTCAGCGATCTGCGCAAGTAAAATAAACCGTTTTTTGCCCCGGCCTCTTTTTGTGTGCCGGGGCATTTTGGTACGCAGGAACGAAAATCACAAAACAATGACATTACTGGGCATGGAAAGAGAGGGCAAAATGCGGTATCGTAAAAACAGGAGGGATGTCTGTATGAGCAATCCGAACAATGAACCCGTCATCGTTGAAAAGCCCGTTTCCGAAATGAGTGCCGCCGAGCTGGATTCCGCCCTGGCCCTGGATGTGGAACGCCTGCTGCGTTTTGGGCGCAAGCACAAAATGATCAAGGACCTGGACATGCTGGTGGCCCGCAACACCCTGCTGGACCTGCTGGGGCTGAGTGCCCCCAGTGAGGAAAAGCCCCCGAAGGAAAACTTCGACACGCCCACCGAGATTCTGGAGCATATGCTGGACCTGGCCGCTGCCAAACAGCTGTTTGACAACGATGTGCCTCAGTACCGCATCAACTTCGAAACCCGCCTGATGGGCGCCATGATGCCCCGGGAAAGCGAAATTCTGCGCAAGTTCCGCAAGCTGTACGCCAAACGGGGCCCCGAAGCCGCCACCGACTGGTTCTACGACCTGTGCGTGGTGTCCAACTATATCCGCACCGCCCAGATCGCCAAGAACATCCAGTGGAACACCAAGACGCCCTACGGCGAACTGGAAATCACCATCAACCTGACCAAACCCGAAAAAGACCCCAAGGTCATTGCCATGGAGCGGCTGCAGCCCGCTGCCAGCTATCCCAAATGCATGCTGTGCAAGGAAAACATCGGGTACGCCGGGCGCATCAACTTCCCTGCCCGGCAGACCCACCGCATCGTGCCGGTGCATCTGGCCGGTGAGGACTTCTACCTGCAGTACAGCCCCTACGCCTACTTCCATGAGCACTGCATCATCCTGCATGACGAACACAAGCCCATGGAGATGGACCGCCACACCCTGGCCCAGATTTTTGACTTTGTGAGTCAGTTCCCTCATTACACCTGCGGTTCCAACGCAGACCTGCCCATTGTGGGCGGCAGCATTCTGAGCCACTCCCATTTCCAGGGCGGACGGTATGTCTTCCCCATGCAGAAAGCAGGTATTGCCACCCCGCTGCAGGACCCCCGCTATCCCGGTGTGCGTGCCGGCATCCTGAACTGGCCGGTATCCACCATCCGGCTTATCGGCCGCAGTTCCCAGGAAGTGCAGACTGCCGCCAACAACATCCTCAGCGCCTGGCGGGAATACAGTGACGCCAGTGTGGACATCCTGTCCCATACCGGGGACACCCCCCACAACACCGTCACCCCCATCCTGCACTATGACGACCAGGACGGCTACATTCTGGACCTGGCCCTGCGCAACAACCGCACCACCGAGGAATATCCCGACGGCATCTTCCATCCCCACAAGGAATACCACAACATCAAGAAGGAAAACATCGGCCTGATCGAGGTCATGGGTCTGGCCATTTTGCCTGCCCGGCTGAAGGACCAGAGCGCCCGGATTGCCGATATCCTGTGCGGGCTTGCCCCCAACACCAGCCGGGAGGAAGGCAGCCCTCTGGCCGTGCATGCGGACTGGATCGACAGCCTGGTTGCCAAGTACGGCACCAGCATGACCCCCGTGGCCGCCAACGCTGCCGTGCGGGATGAGATTGGCGTGGTATTCAGCCATGTGCTGGAAAATGCGGGTGTGTTCAAGCAGGACGATGCCGGCAAGGCCGCATTCCTGCGCTTTGTAAAGAGCGTGGGGTTCAAAACCGTCGAATAAACGGGGAAAATTCTCTTGACTTTTCGGCACAGATTTGGTAGAATAAATTGCTGTGCCGAGAGGCACATATCCTTGCCCCTGCGCAAGGCAGGGGCCCTATGTCCAAAAGGAGGTGTACAGAATAATGGCTAAGTACGAAACCATGCTGGTTACCAGTTCCAACCTGGATGAGGAAGCGAGCGCTGCCCTGGTGGGCAAGTTCAAGTCCCTGATTGAGGCGAATGGTACGATCGATTCTGTCGACGAATGGGGCAAGCGCCGTCTGGCGTATCCCATCGAAGACGAGACCGAAGGCGTGTACACGGTGATTAAGTTCACCAGCGACCCGTCTTTCCCCGCCGAGCTGGACCGTGTCTACAAGATCACGGAAGGCGTGCTCCGCACCATCATCATCGCGGAGGAAGCCTGAGAGGTTTAAGGAGTTAACACCATGCTGAATGTTGTTGCAATCATGGGCCGCCTTGTGGCGGACCCGCAGCTGCGCCAGACGACCACCGGCAAGAATGTGGCCTCGTTCCGCATTGCCTGCGACCGCGGTCGCCGTGACCCCAACGGCCAGAGCCAGGCGGATTTCCTGGATGTGGTCGCCTGGGACCGTACGGCGGAATTCGTCTGCCGTTACTTCCAGAAGGGTTCTATGATAGCTGTGGACGGCCGTCTGCAGTCCCGCAGCTATCAGGACAAGAACGGCAACAACCGGCAGGCTGTTGAGATCGTGGCCAACAATGTGAATTTCACCGGCCCGAAATCCCAGAACTCCGGCATGGGCGCTCCTGCAATGTCTGCGCCCGCTCCGGCAGAGTATTCCCGTCCCGCCGCGCAGCAGCCCGCTGCTCCCGCCTATTCGGCCGGCAGCAACGATGACTTTGCGCTGATTGAGGACGAGGGGGACCTGCCCTTCTGATCATCGAATCGTATCATTCTAACAAGGAGGTTAAGACCATGGCTATGGATCGTTCTTCCCGTCCGATGCATCGCGGCCGCCGCAAGGTGTGCAGCTTCTGCGTCGATCGCATCGATCACATCGATTACAAGGATCTGCCGCGCCTGCGCAAGTATGTCACTGAGCGCGCCAAGATCATTCCCCGCCGCGTTACCGGCACCTGCGCTTTCCATCAGCGCGAACTGACCGTTGCTATCAAGCGCGCCCGTCATATGGCTCTGATGCCCTACGTCAGCGACTAATTGACAACGGTTGCTTCGGTTTTCCACCGAAGCCCTGCATTTAGTGAAAAACCCGCCGTGAAGCAGCTGCTTCACGGCGGGTTTTTGTTATATCGTTTTTTATCAGGCAGTGGGTTCACTGTCGGAGGAAGTATCCGCAGAAACGCTGTCCGGGTCCCCCGCAGGCTGCACCGAAACAGTGGGGCTGTCGTCCCGTTCCCCGGCAATATACACCGTCACAATGGCGTTGCCGGTATCCAGCTTGCGGCCCGGTTCCAGATTCTGGCCGTCCAGCTCACATTTGGCTACGCAGCCGGCGGCATACTGTCCGTCGTTGGCCATGATCTCCATGCGGTACTGAATGCCCTTGGCGTCCAGCAGCTTGATGGCATTGTCCTGGGTGAAGCCCACAATGTTGGGCATCTCCACCAGGTTGGGACCTTTGCTGACCACGATCTGGATGATGGGGGTTTCCTCCGTCTGCAGCGTGCCGGCCAGGGGGTCCTGGCTGATGACACAGCCTTCCGCCACCTCGGAGGAATAATCCTCGGTCATTACAATGCGGTATTTCTGGTACAGATCGCTGTTCTTGATCTCGGTGGCATAGTTCTTGCCCACCAGATCGGGCACGATGAGCAGGTCGCTGTCGGCGGCAGTGCTGCTGCTTTCCGCCCCGGGCTCCACAGTGGAAGCCGGTGTGGGGGTGGGGCCGGCGGCCTGCTCTTCCCCGCTGCGGGGTGCCAGCAGGCTCCACAGCAAAAGCGCCGCCAGCACAAAAATGACCACCATGGAAGCCCCCAGAATCTTTTTGGTGGAGATCTGGTTATCCCCCCGCTCAAACATGGCGTTGGCCACGCTGGGGTCGGTGAGGGCGCTCATGAGTTCCGGCACTGTCTGCATCCGTTTGGCAGGGTCCAGGCGCATGGCGCAGGCCAGCACCTGAGCAAAGTAGGTGGGCACCCCGTTTTCCAGGCTGTGGGCACTTTCCAGGCTGTCCCGCACCTTGCGCTGGGGCGCCGCCACCGGCGTCTGGCCGGTGACCAGACGGTAGGTCACTGCCGCCAGGGCGTACACATCGGTATACCGGCCGGAGAACTCCGCCGCGCTGTACTGCTCCGGAGCCGCATACCCGGCGTAGAGCTGGCTTTTCAGCTCGCTGCCGCCGGTGCGCAGGGCCAGGGTACCGTAGCCGGTGAGGCGGGCGGAACCGTCGATGGGCAGGAGGATGTTGTCCGGGCAGATTCCCCGGTGGATGAGCCCCGCCTTGTGCAGCTGGATGACCCCTTCCATCACCGGCTGCAGCAGGGTGCGGGCCTCGGAGGGGGTGAGGTTGCGGGAACGCAGGGAGAGGTAATGGGTCAGGGTCATCCCCTTCTCGTTTTCCTCCACCGCGTAAACGGTGTTGTTCTCCTCCAGCACGTCCAGAATCTGGGACAGACCGGTGGCCGGGGTCAGGTTCTTCAGATCCACATACAGGTCCTGAAAATCCATCCGGCTGGTCTTGAACAGCACTTCCCGCCCCTCCTTGGGCATCAGGGCACCTTCCGGACTGCGGCCGTTGCACAGGGTAACGGGAAAGTACTCCTTGATGAGCACAAACCGGCGGGATTCATTTTCCACGCCGCGGTAGGCAAGGCCGTCGCCGTCTGCGCTGAGATATTCCCCCACCGTATACCGTTCCCCCAGCTGGGTGCCCAGGGGCAGCGCGCCTTCCGGGTTGTGGTTTTCCAGGCTGCGGCCACAGTGGGGGCAGACCTCTTGCACCCCGTCTTCCAGCGGTTCCAGACAGAAGGGACAAAGCATCTTGGACGGCGTCATGGTATGGGCGGCTCCTTTCCGAAAAGAGGGATGGTCTGCGCAAAGGGGCGCACCATCCCTGTGATAAAGAAAAAGCACCACGCTGGGCTTTGTTCAACAAGCGGGACCAGTGTGCTGCTCTTTCCTGATAAGGGCTCAGCGGCCCAGTTCATCCTCGTTTTCCAGGTTGTGCCAGACATCCTGCACGTCATCATCGTCTTCCAGGGCATCCAGCAGCTTGGCCATGTTGGCCATCTGATCGGGATCGGTGAGAGCGGTGGTGGTGGAAGGTACCTGCGCCACATCGGCGGAGATGAATTCGTAGCCCTTGGCCTTCAGGGCGTCGCAGACCGCAGCGAAGGCGTCGGGGGTGGTGGTAACTTCGGCGGCGTCCTCGCCGGCGTCAAAGTCATCGGCACCGGCATCCAGAGCGTCCATCATCAGCACGTCGGGGTCCTTGTCTTCCAGGTCCACAACAATGACACCCTTCTGGCTGAACAGGAAGCCCACGCAGCCCATCTGGCCCAGGTTGCCGCCGAACTTATCGAAGTAATGGCGCATGTTGGCCGCGGTACGGTTGCGGTTGTCGGTGAGGGTATCCACCATAACGGCGATGCCGCCGGGGCCGTAGCCCTCGTAGGTCATGGCTTCGTACTCGGTCTTGTCGCCGCCCTCGGCGCGCTTGATGATGCGCTGGATGTTATCGTTGGGCACGTTGTTGGCCTTGGCCTTGGAGATCAGGGCAGCCAGTTTGCCGTTGGAAGCCGGGTCGGCGCCGCCTTCCTTGACGGCGACGCTGATTTCACGGCCGATCTTGGTGAACACCTTGGCGCGGGCGCCGTCGGTCTTTTCCTTCTTGCGTTTGATGTTGTTCCATTTGCTATGTCCGGACATGGATGATCCCCCTAATATATAGTGTGGGCCGGGCGGCGGCGGTTAAACCGGCGCAGGGCCTGTTGTACATGGACAGTAAATTATACCACGTTTTGGCGAATTTTTCAAGTTCCGGCTGTTCAGCCCAGGTTTCGCAGCCCTTTGGGGTAGTGGTTCTTGATGCGGCCTGCGCTGACCTTGCCCCCGCCCAGGGGGAAGCCGTCCACCAGCACGGCGCACCAGCCGTTGGCAGCGGTGCGGGCTTCGATCTCCTCCCCCCGCAGCCAGGCGGCGGTGCGGGGGTCGGACAGGGTCAGTTCCTCCCGGTTGCGGCAGTCCCGGCCCCAGACCATGAAGAGGGCGTGGGAGGGCTCGAACCGCTTTTTCAGTACCTTGCCTGCCGGGACTCCGGCGCGCAGGGTGCGCAGTTTGTGGGGCAGCAGAGGCGTTTGCGGCGGAAGAACAAGCCAGTCCCCCGCGGTCTGCACCGGCCGGTCGGCCAGCTCTGGGAAGAGGGCACGGGCAAAATCGGTCCACTCTGCCGGGACCTTGGCCGGGCCGCCTTTCCGGTCTCCCCTGCCCTTTTTGCGGGCAGGTTCCGGGGACGGGGCCATTGCGGCATCCGCCGACTTCTGCAGTTTGGCCATGAAATGGCCTTCGCCCCCATCGGCGGGCCAGATGCGGCGGCATTTTTCGGCGCCGAAATCGTACCCTGCCCGGTTGGGCTCCCCGGGGCGGCCGAAGCCGCAGCCGCTGAGGTCGCATAAGGTGAACTCCGGGTGACGCTGCAGAAAGTCGGCCACCTGACCCTCGTCCTCCTCCGGGGCAAAGGTGCAGGTGGAGAAGACCAGAATACCTCCCGGCGCCAGCAGGGCCGCGGCGTTGTCCAGGATTTCCCGGCCCAGGGCGGCGCAGTGCTCGATGAGGGCCTGGCTGTTCTGTCCGGCTGCAGCGGCTTCCTTGCGGAACATTCCCTCCCCGGAACAGGGCGCGTCCACCAAAACCCGGTCGAAGAAAGCCGGGAAGGCGGCGGCCAGGCGGGCAGTGTCCTCGTTGAGGACCACCGCGTTGGGCACTCCCATCCGCTCCAGGTTCTGGCGCAGAATTTCCGCCCGGGCAGCGTCGTATTCGTTGGCCACCAGCAGGCCCTGGCCCTGCAAAGCGGCGGCCAGCTGGCTGCTTTTCCCCCCGGGGGCGGCGCACATGTCCAGCACCTTGTGGCCGGGGCAGACCTCCAGCAGGGCAGCCGGAGCCGCAGCGCTGGGTTCCTGCACATACAAGACCCCCGCATGGTGCCAGGGATGGCGGCCGGGGCGCAGGTCCGGGTCGGTCAGGGTGAAGGCCGCCGGGCAGAAGGCAGAGGGCGCCAGGGGCAGGCCGGAGCCTGCTGCCACCACATCGGGAGCACACCGCAGTCCATTGACCGTGATGCCCCGTGCCGGGGTGGGGGTGGCGTAGGTCAGCAGTTCTTCGAACCGGCTGCCCAGCAATCTGCGCTCGCGGGCCTCAAAGGCGGCGGGAAAAGCAAACACCCGTATTTCACCTCCTGAAAAAGTAAAGGCCCGGCTGCATAAACGGCACGCAGCCGGGCAGACTTATGGCAAGGGACCGGGACGCGGCCCCCGTCAAGTTTGAGCAATGCGAAAGGAGCAAACCACTATGGCACGCAACATGAAAGACTGCACCAACCAGACCACCCAGAATACCCAGAACACCACCAACAAGAAGACCACCCAGAAGATGACCGGCATGCAGAAGACCACCAACGGTCAGAACAAGACCGGCAGCCAGAACAAGAAGTAAGTTCTGGTCCTGTGTTCTCAGGGCGGGGGCAGGCCCCGCCCGGTTACATACAAGGGCTGCCCGGGGGGCGGCCTTTTTTGTTTGGGATGGGTTACCGGGTTGCGCCTGACGGTTACTCCTGCCCGGACGGGGCTTCGGGGCCGCCGGCCTGCCACAGAACCTCAAACAGTTCGGTGACGCGGTCGATCTGCCCCTGCAGGTACAGCCAGCCCAACAGGCATTCCAGGCCGGTGGAGGCCCGGTATTCCTGGGCGGTGGCGTGTTTGGCCACGGTGGCCTTGCTGGCATTCTTGCCCCGGCGCAGCACGGCGGCCTCCTGCTCGGTGAGCAGAGGTTCCAGGGCGGCCAGTTCCCGGAACTGGGCCCGGGCGGAGACATACTGGGTGGCTACGCTGTGCAGGCGGCCCGGCTGCAGCCGGGTGGTGCCCACCAGGCGGCTACGCACCAGCAGTTCCAGCACCGCATCCCCCACAAAGGCCAGGGCCAGGGGGGACATTTCCTTGATATTGATTTCCGGTACAGATTCAGGCAGCATACCACACCTCAGAATACATAGTCGAATTCATATTCGCCGATCTTGATGGTGTCGTCCTCCTGCACGTTCTGGCGGACCAGTTCATCCAGAATGCCGGAATCCCCCAGCTGGGTCTGGAAGTACTGCAGGCTTTCGTAGTCCTCCACGTTGGTACCGGCCAGGATGCGCTCCAGCCAGGGAGCGTCCACGGTGAACTCATGTTCACCGGTCTTTTCCACCGTGAAGGGCCGCTTGGGCTCGGCGCTCTTGTCGGGACGGACGTACTCCGGCTCAAAGACCTTCACCGGGGGCAGCTCCTGCAGGTGGGCGTACACCAGCTTGGGCAGGTTGTCGATGCCCTGGCGGGTGGCGGCCGAGATGGGCAGGAAGGTCAGGCCCTGGGCCTCGATGAACTGGCGGAACTCCTCGATCTGCTCGGGGGTGGCCACATCGCACTTGTTGCCCAGCACGATCTGGGGGCGCTGGGACAGCTCAGCGCTGAAGTTGGCCAGTTCATGGTTGATCTGCTCAAAGTCCGCCTTGGGGTCCCGGCCCTCACAGCCGGAAACGTCCACCACATGCAGCAGCAGGCGGCAGCGCTCCACATGGCGCAGGAAATCGTGGCCCAGGCCCACGCCTTCGGCGGCCCCTTCAATGAGGCCGGGGATGTCGGCACAGACAAAGCTCTGCTCGTCGGCCACCCGCACCACACCCAGCACCGGGGTCAGGGTGGTGAAATGGTAGTTGGCAATCTTGGGTTTGGCCGCGCTAATGACGCTGATCAGGGTGGACTTGCCCACATTGGGGAAGCCGATCAGGCCCACGTCGGCAATGACCTTGAGTTCCAGGCGCAGGTGCAGGTCCTCCCCGGGCAGGCCGGGCTTGGCGAAGCGGGGAATCTGGCGGGTGGGGGTGGCAAACCGGGCATTGCCCCAGCCGCCGCGGCCGCCCTTGGCCACCACCACCGGCTCGGAGCCGGAAAGGTCGGCCACCACCAGGCCGCTTTCGGCCTCTTTGAGCACGGTGCCCCGGGGGACCCGGATGATCAGGTCCTCGGCATCCTTGCCCTTCTGGCGGGCACCCTTGCCGTTTTCGCCGTCGGGGGCGTTGTACTTGCGCTTGTAGCGGAAATCCATCAGGGTGGAAAGGTTGTCGTCGGCCACAAAGACGATGTCGCCGCCGCGGCCGCCGTCGCCGCCGTCCGGGCCGCCGGCTGCGACGAATTTTTCACGGTGGAAGCTCACCGCGCCGTCGCCGCCCTTGCCTGCGTGCAGCCAGATGGTAGCGGTGTCGATAAAGTTGCTGGGCATGAATTGACTCCTTTATAACATGGAAAACGGCGGGCCGTACGGCCCGCCGTTTGAAAGGTTACTGCTTAACGGTGCAACGCTTGCGGTCGCGGCCCATGCGCTCGAAGTGGACGCGGCCGTCAACGAGAGCGAACAGAGTGTCGTCGCTGCCGATGCCGACGCCCTCACCCGGATGGATGTGGGTGCCGCGCTGACGGACCAGGATGTTGCCGGCCAGAACGTACTGACCGTCGCCGCGCTTGACGCCGAGGCGCTTGGACTCGGAATCACGGCCGTTCTTGGTAGAACCTACGCCTTTTTTATGTGCCATTGTGATTTACCTCCTT
>CAUEKL010000056.1 GCA_959018215.1 uncultured Gemmiger sp. | reverse complement strand
AGCAAGCAGTACACTGATAATTATAGGATGAAACGCCATCAATTACATCCTCTTACGCCCGCACGTCTTGGAAATAGCTTCTTTCTTGCTTTGCTCCTTTTTCATCTCCTCCTGACGGATTGTATCGAAAATTGCACATAGTTCTTTATCAAAAGCCTCTGGGTCAAAGGTTTCGGGATGCTCCGATGCCTGCGACACCAGGGGCTTTACTTCTGCCCGCCAGCGGGTGATGGTAGCTTTGCGGCAGGCATCGGACATGTACAAAAAGCGGCTGAGCCTGCCGTTCAGCTTGTTGCCGATCTTGGTGTAGAGTGCCACCGCGGGGTCCACCGTGCGGCTTTTTGCCACTTCCTCGGCGGCCACTTCCTTGCAGGTGCGCTGCCCGCCGTTTGGCGATTTGCGGTCACAATACTTTGCAGCTGAACTGAACGGTACAAACAGCATTCCACACTGCTTGCATCTGCGGGCGGTTTTATGCTGACCGCACATTTGCAGAAAATCGACCATGACCACCTCGGCCAGATTGTCCGCTACATAGTAACTCCGGCTGGCAATATCCGGATGTTTCCGGGCTTTCGGAGATTCCTCCGGCAAAGACAACCGGCTGAGCATTTTCATGTGGAGCCGCTCATACAGCTTTTCCCCGGCCCTTACGCCGGAATACCGCAACAGCATGGCGTCGCCCAAAAACTGGGTGGCATCCTTTTCAGGATGGTTGTCGGAGGCCGCCAGAGTGAACTCCACCAGATCTGCAAGACCAGACTGGAAATCAGACAGGCCTTTCAGCTGTTCCCACAACCGGTTGAGAATCGTATAGGCGGCAGCGGAATACTCCCGATCATCGGAATCCCCATAGCGCACCAACACCGCATCGGGTTCCGGCCAGGAATCCAGATACCGCTCGATACACTCGGAGGCACTTTCCAGAGCAAAGGCTCTGTTCAGTTCCCGCAGTGCCACATTTACGAATTTGTTTTCTCTCATAATATCCTGGTCTTCCTGAGAGAGGGCCATAAAGTTCAGCTTCCGCACCGCCTGATAGTAAAAGTCAGAAGCGGCCTGGGTGCAGTAATCTTTCAGCAGACTCTGCATGGCCGGGTAATCCTGCAAGGCATCCTGCACCTTATTGTAGAGTGATGCCGCCTGACAGTAGAGTGTCTTTTCCGGGTGGGCCAGCCCCTCAGCCACGGTGTGCAGATCCCTTTCGGGAGGGGCTGGCGAAGAAGCCGGTGCCACATAATGCCGCCAGTCAGAGGTGGTAAACAGATCCGGATTGATGGGCATTTCGGCATCCCGGTTTGCGTCCAGCAGCGCTTTCGCTTCCTGTGCCAGCTCCGCCCAGGGAAGATCCAGTGCAGCAAATACCAGCATCCCCAGCGGATAGCTCTCTTCCATCCAGATGTTTTTCTGATGTTCCCGGAGATAGTCTATGTATTCCTGCGGGCTCATGCTGCACAGGCGTTCCAACAGCTCGTACCGATGGATTACACCGGTACGCTGTCTGTGCACATGGGCAGGCCGAGGAGGCTGCTCTGCCGGGGCAGAGAGTGGTTCCTCCGCCTCCAAAGGTTCCTCCGACATTGGTTTAGGGGTATTCTTATCGGCAAAGAACTTGCTGCCCCACCGCTTCAGCCGGTCCAGCAAGTTTTCCTCGTCAGGCTCAAAATCCGGTTCCTTTTCAAACTCGGCATCCAGCGGGCCGGGTTCGGGGGCTTTATCCAGCGACACTCTGGCCTTCTCGATATTCTCCAGCAGCATATGGTTGGCTTCCAATTCCTGCTGGCGGCGCAATTCCCGAGCAGTTGGGTTTCCCTGAAGTTGGGGCGTGAACAAGGATTGGGGGATTAAAAAGGGCTGCAGCAACTTATCGCCCTCAAAACGGAAGATAAAACCTGTAGACATAATGGATTTTCCTCAAATGCAGAATATCAAAAATACAACGTTTTATCGCTATATATTTGTGTAATGGCTCTAAAACTAACGTGTAATTTCATCTTTACATGAAAACATCGTAACATGTATAGCTTTTAACGTCAAGGCGTGATATTCTGTTGCCACGGAACCTTGAAAACTGAATACCCGGCCGCTGAAAGAGATACGATCTTGCCATGACCCGCAGGGCGAGCGAGACGACGTTGGGGAGACACCCGGACAGGAACGGATTCGGCGGACCGGCCTTTTATTTGAACTTCATGAAGGAGGCACTTTTGTGAATGAACAAGAGATCCTCTGTTTTGCGGATATCCAGGCAGAGGAAGTGAAATGGCTTTGGTATCCTTACATCCCATATGGAAAGATCACCATATTACAGGGCGACCCCGGATGCGGCAAAACGATGGCGGTGCTGTCACTGGCGGCGCTGCTCTCCAAAGGGGAAAGCCTTCCCTTTGAGGAAGCCGCCCGGGAGCCCATCAACATCCTGTATCAGACCTCGGAGGACGGCATTGCCGACACTATCAAACCGAGGCTGGAAAGTGCAGGAGCCAACTGCACCCGCATCAAGATCATCAATGAAGAAAAGCGGGCGCTGACCTTCGATGATCCACGGCTGGAGCAGAGCATCCTGCAGGAGAATGCCCGTCTGCTGATCCTCGACCCGCTCTCAGCCTACATCGGTCCTACGGTGAGCATGAATCAGGCCAACGAGGTGCGGGGCGCTTTCCGCAATCTGTACGCCATGGCCCAGCGCACCAAATGTGCTGTGCTCATCGTGGCGCACATGAATAAGATGAGCGGCATCAGCGCCCTGTACCGCACCAGCGGTTCCATCGACATTGCCGGTGCCGTTAGGTCCATTCTGACCGTGACACGATACCAGCGTTCGCCCACACAGCGGGTACTGGTGCCGGTGAAAAGCAATCTGGCCGCTGCCGGTCCTGCACTGCTGTTCGAGCTGAGCGACCATGTGGAATGGCTGCGGCAACTGGACGAGGACGCCGAATCCCTCTTGAACGGCTGCGACAGCCTGTCGGAAGCTCCCACCAAGCAACAGCAGGTGGAGGAAGAACTGCCCCAGCTGCTGGAAAAGGGCCCTGTATCCAATCAGGAGATCATCCAACATTTCAAGAACAAAGGCATCCAAGACCGGACGGTGAATCTGGTCAAAGGTAGGCTGAACATCCGCAGCGTCCGCAAGGGCGACAAGTGGTACTGGCAGCTGAACGCATGAACCAAGGCAACCATGCAAAAGGGCGCGGTGCTGCTGCCCCTTGCGTTGTTGCATACTTACCCAACCGAATGAACCAAAAGGAGAACCCATGAAAAACACAACCAAACAGCGGACCAAAGAAGTGAAGGTCCGCCTGACCGAGGGCGAGCTGGCACGGCTCAACGGCAACGTGGCCCTCACCGGGCTGTCCCGGGAGCAGTATCTTCGGCTACTCATCATCCACAAGACGCCCACGGCGCTGCCGCCCGCCGATTACCGGCTGTTGCTGCGGCAGATGCAGTGGATGGAAACCCAGCTGAAAGAGCTGGCAGGCAACCAGTCTACCGACGAAAGCCGGGAGCAGCTGGACTACACCCTCCAGCTGCTGAACAGCACGGTGCTGCTCATGCAGGGGGCCATGCTGCCCCGGACGTTTTCACCTTTCACACCCAACACACCCGATGGAAAGGAGGTAAACCCCTATGGAGGGTTTGCAGATTGATTCCCGCTACATTGCCCACAAGCTGATTCGGCGGCTGTACGAGCAGGGCAAGATCAACAAGGCCACCTACGACAATGTGCTGGCTACCTATCCGCCGGTCCCGGCAGTGCCGCTTGCCCCGGGCAAAAAGAAAAAGAAGCGGCATTGAAGAATACCCATTTGTACATTTCTCAAACAAAAACCAATACGCTACAATGAGCGTACACCAAAGGAGGTTGATCCTATGAGCTTTTTACAGGAATACCGGAACCGTCCCCGCCGCGTGGTGTTTTACGGGCGGGTTTCCACCGAACACGAGGCCCAGGTGTCGGCGCTGGACAATCAGATGGACTGGTATCAGGAGCTGGCAGCCAAGAACCCCAACTGGGAGGTGGTGGGCCAGTATGTGGACGAGGGTATCACCGGCACGCAGGCCACCAGGCGTCCGTCCTTCATGCAGATGATCCGGGATGCGGAGCGCGGCAAGTTTGATCTGGTGGTCACCCGCGAGGTCTGCCGCTTCGCCCGCAACACGATGGACACGCTGTTCTACACCCGGAAGCTGAGCAAGCTGGGGGTGGAGGTCTACTTTGCCGCGGACAGCATCTGGACGATGGACAACGAAGGAGAGCTGCGGCTCACCATCATGGCCACCATGGCCCAGGAGGAAAGCCGCAAGACCAGCGAGCGGGTGCGGGCCGGCATCCAGATGAGCCGGGAGAAAGGGGTGCTTTTCGGCAACGGCAATATCCTGGGCTACGATCTGGACAAGGCCCACAACACCTACGTCATCAACGAGGAACAGGCCGAGACGGTGCGGATGATTTTTGAACAGTACGCCACCGGCGACGGGCTGGGCAAGGTAGCCAAAGCCTTGATTGCGAAAGGCCGCAAGGACGGCGGCGGACGCCTGAAATGGGATTCCAGCAAGATCACCCGCATCCTGCGCAATCCCACCTACATGGGGTACTGCGTTTACAACCGTACCCAGACCACCGACCTGCTGGAGCACAGCCGGAAAAAGAACAACGACGAGGAAACCTACATCCTGAAAAAGGGAAACTTCACCCCCATCATCGATGAAGAACTCTGGCATCGGTGCAACGACATCCGCCGAAGCCGCCAGCGGAACCTGCTGGACGAGAACGGCAAGCCCCGCAAGTACGGTGGAACCGTCGCCAAAAATGTCTGGGTCACCAAGCTGGTGTGCCACTGCGGTTCCAAGCTGCGGCGGTACCTGTGGAACACCAAGGCGGACGGCACCCAGGTCTATGGGTTTGAGTGCTACCGCCACAAGAAGCAGTCCGCCCTGTATTTGAAAAAGCACGGCCTGCCCGAGGGCATCTGTGAATTGAAAGCCTTCCCGGAATGGAAGCTGGAACTGATGGCCCGGAAAATCTTCGAGACCGTGTGGGGCAACCGACGGGAGGCAGTACTGGAAGCCTGCCGGATGCTCAATGCCTGCTATCGGGAGGAAAGCGCCGACCCGGCCAAGCTGAAAGCTCTGGACAAGCGCATGGACACCCTGAACCAACGGCTGGACAACCTGATCATGATGAAGGCATCCAACCAGATCACCTTGAGCCAGTTTGTGGAGCAGAGCAGCGAAATCGGCGTTCAGCAGCAGCGGGTCAACAAGGAGAAAGCGGAACTGCTGGCCAAACAGGGGGACCACAAGGCGCTGGACATGGATGCCATTGAGGCCAGCCTCTGCGAAGCGGTGGATTTCACCGACGGCATGGTGAGCGAGTGGTTCATCCAGAACTTTGTCCGCCGCATCACACCCATCGACGATACGCGGTTCGCCTGGGTGTTGGATCTGGCGCCCGAACCCCAGACGCTGGTCTGCGAGGTCAACGGGCGGAAGGAATATCCGCGCATTACACTGGAAAGCAATTTATACCGGGGGGCCTGGCCGCCCCCCGGGGCTTCCCGCCAGCCCTTTCTGATCAACAGGAATGGTCGGCTGAATGGGGACATTTCGGCGGCGGGATTGGCACAGGACAGGCAGCAATCAAGAATCCTCGCAAGTAATTACGTTGGACTCTTGGAGCTCACGCTCAGCTTAGAGGATGCGCAAGCATTCCAAAAAGCGCATAACAGCGGTGAAAACCACATTTGAATAAACAAGCGCACCGTCTATGGCGGTGCGCTTGTTTTTGTTTTATACCCCATTTATTTGAATTACAGATACACTGCAACGATCAAACCCTTCCAATCACACTTGCGGAACTGGCGAGGCAGGCCATCAGCTGCCCCTTGCAGAAGCTTCACGGCAGCCGCGGCCCGCTCTTTGACCGAACATTCCGGCTGATCCTCCAGCTTTGCCACAACGTTTTTCAGATCTTGCAACGGCAGCAGGTACGTTGCCGCACAATAGAAGGTTTTGCGGCGGCCATCGTTATAGTTTGCGAGCAGCTTATCCAGAATGGCCCGCTTGGCCCGCAGTTCGTCTATGTAGGCATCCAGCCCCAATTCCCGGGCACGGTCCAGATCGGCGGCACGGCGGCTGTGAGGCACAAAGGAATCTGCCGTATCAAATCCGTCATATCGGGCGCAGGGATATGTGGGACACTGGCTGCAAAAAGTATATCCGCCATTGTCCAGCGAACACCGGGCAATGGTGCAGCTCTGGTTGCCCGGTCCTCCGCCGCAGCCGGGGCAGTAGCCGCCTACCTGCATGGGACAGAGCAGACAGTTCAGACCGCACAGGCTGAACTCGGTATGTTCCCGCGTGAAGCCTTTCATAGCTGGTCCACCTTTCGTACCGGGTAGTGCCCCACGGTATGTCCGGGCGCCGCCAGAAAGTTCATGGCCGACACCGTGACGATACCCGGTGTTTTGGGCGGCAGATAGAATTCCTTGTATTCTTTCTTGTAGTCAAAAGCCATCTTCATTTCCTCCGTTTTCGGGACGCCGCTTTGCGCAGCGCTTCACAGGTGATGCGGGTCAATTCCACTGCCACGGTGGGGTCGTCCACGTCCTCTATCACAAAGGAATCGCTGGCACCTTCATGGGACGGAGCCTTTGGCAGGTCGGGGAAGGCCGCTTCCCGGGGAGCTTTTTACCCCGTATTTTGAGGAAACATCCAATTTTGTCTCAACAGATGCAACTACCGGAATG
Source organism: uncultured Gemmiger sp. (assembly GCA_959018215.1). Classification (GTDB taxonomy): domain Bacteria; phylum Bacillota; class Clostridia; order Oscillospirales; family Ruminococcaceae; genus Gemmiger. The sequence goes on along the minus strand of CAUEKL010000056.1, from coordinate 4,814 downwards.
AATATGCAATTTTTTGCCATTTTGTATGTTTACATACAAGCCAAGAAGAGACATTTGGCCGTAAAGCGATATTTTTTTCTGGTCACACAGCTGGATTGAGGAAAGATTTACCGGTATTTTTTTACTGTAAACACCATATTTCTACCTATTTCATATAGAAAAAGTGATTACTATGTGTTATCATTGATTTTATAGGGAAAAATGCGCATTTTACGGGAGCGGTGCTATCTTGCAATTGCTTCTTTTCCTGTAAGTGCATAAATTTGTATGGGGTGCGAGAAATGTTAGAACAACAGGTGATTGCGAGTCATGAGTCAGCAGCCCGCAGGGAAAGCTGCTGTGCCGAACATGAAGCAAAAGCAATCCATGACCTGTCGAGCGAGAAAGTAACCCGAAAGATACTGACGGTTTCGATTGCCGCCTACAATGCAAAAGCCACCCTTCCGCAAGCTCTGGACTCCTGTCTGACTGCAGGCGCGGAGCGTCTGGAAGTCATTGTGGTGGACGACGGTTCCACCGACAACACCGCGCATATTGTAGAGGAATACATTGCGCGCCGGCCCGAGATTTTCCGTCTGATCCGCCAGCCGAACAGCGGCTACGGAAGTGCCCAGATGGCGGCACTGGACCAGGCAACGGGGAATTATTTCCGTACGTTGGATAGCGATGACTGGTTTGACCCCGAAGCGCTGGCTGCGTTACTGGACTTTTTGGAAGCGTGCGGAAGCGACGTGGTATTTACAAACTACTGTACTGTGCGCAACAACCGGGTTCAGAATCTTTTTACTGTCTGTGAAGGCCACACAGCCGGCAGAATTTATACGTTTGACACATTGGAACAGCCGAAGTTGGACATGGAGATTCACGGTCTGACCTTCCGCACCGACATGCTGCGGGAAGCCGGAATTCATCTTCTTCCCCACTGCAGTTATACCGATATGGCGTATACGTTCCTGGGTATGACGGCGGCACAGACACTTTCTTTCTGTCCGGTGACACTGTATCATTACCGGCTGGGCCGTGACGGACAGAGTGTCAGTATCAAGAGCTACCAGAAGCACTTCGAAGATTACGTCCAGGTAACCGAGCAGATTCTGGATGTCGCAGACAAACTCCCTGCAGACAGGAAGGGAACGCTTCTGTCCGGTCGGGCCAGAGATATTGCGCAATACGGTATCGAACTGCTGCTGCGGTTTGCTCCCGAAAGCACGGTGCGGGAACGCCTGGAGGCGTATGACCGCGCCCTGTGCAAAAAGCATCCGGCCATCGCCAAGCGTATGCACAACAAGAACACACGGTTGCTGCGCACAAGCCGGTATATGGAGCTGAGCTATCGCCTGGCCAACTGGAACGCGGAACGAAAAACCAAGCCGCGCAAGGCCGGAAAGCCCCCAAAAGACAAGACAAAGTAACGGCGGACGGACGCCGCAAGCCACTTGCCCGGAATCCTGTATCCGATGATTCCGGCGCAAAGGCATGAGAAAGAGCGAGGTTGACTTCATGGGAGAGGAGCGCACGAAACGCAAACTTCAAAACGTGATTTTCCCAACGGATGAAAAATTAAAAAACCACTGGAAACTGTTTTACACCGGTCCCGCCTGCGTCCTGGACCCTACCTGCACAAAGCTGCATATCCCATCCGGGATGAGCATCGGGTTTTCCACCTATCTGAACGGTTTTTCCCTGCAAACGTGGAAACGGTATACGCCGCTGGACCAGGTGGAATTGCAGTTGACCGTGCAGGGACATTTCCGTCTGCAACTGGTGGGATACAGCCTGAACCCGACAGCGCCGGAACGGCATGAACTCTATGTCAAAGAGTATACCTTTCCCCTGCCGCAGGAAATTTGCGTTCCCTACCCCGCCACCGCAGAAGATCAACTGCTGGCCTTTGAGATTGATCCGTATGAGGATTGCATTCTCCACCAGGCAGCTTATTGCGGCCTTTTTCCCAAAGGCTGCGAGCGGGATGTGGTACTTTCCCTGGTTACCACCACCTGCCGGAAAGAAGCGTTCATCACCCACAACATTCAGCTGCTCAAAGACCAACTTCTGGCAGAAGGCAGTGAGTTGCGGGATGCCCTGTATATCCACGTGGTGGATAACGGCCGTACACTGGACCCGGCAAGTATAAACGGATACCATGTTGCCGTCCATCCCAACAAGAACACCGGCGGCTCGGGCGGTTATGCCCGCGGCATGATGGAATCCCTGCATCAGGTCCCCAGCGCAACCCATGTGCTGTTGATGGACGACGATGTGCTGGTACTTCCGGAAAGCATCCGCCGCACCTACAGGCTGCTGAGCCTGCTCAGGCCGGAATATACCGACAGCTTTATCAGCGGCGCCATGCTGGAATACGATGCCATGGACACGCAGCACGAGGATGTCGGTACAATTCTGCCGGACGGCGGTTGGCGGCCCGCACGTCCCAAACTGGACCTGACCGAACTTACCCATGTGCTGGAGGCAGGACGGGAACTGCTGCCCATGCGGCAGCCTTATGCCGGCTGGTGGTACTGCTGTATTCCCGTCCGGTTCATCCGGAATCAGGGGTTGCCGCTGCCGCTGTTTCTCCGCTGTGATGACATTGAATACAGTCTGCGCTGCTGCCCGGACCATTTCCTGACCATGCCCGGTATCTGCATCTGGCATATGGGATTTGCGGGAAAATACAGTGCGGCACTGGATTTGTACCAGCGTATGCGCAACATGTTGGCGGCAAAGGCCATCACCGGCGCTTTTGCCGAGGTGGATATTCCCAGACTATGGACGCGCCTTTACCGGCAGCAGCTGCGGGAATACGCCTACCATGGCGCCGAAGCCCTTCTGATGGCGCTGGAAGACTACCTGCAGGGTCCCGACCTGTTCCGGCAGGATCGCGGCGAGGAATTGCTGCATCGGGCTTCCGCCTGCAATGAAGTACTGCGCCCCCTGTCCGAATTCGATATAGAGGTACGGCTGGAGGATGTCTATAAAGATTCCCCCCGTTCGCTCACAGACAGGATTCTGTATGTCCTGACCTGCAACGGGCAGAGATGCTTTCCAAAAGCTCTGCTGCGCAAAAAGACGGGAATCATCGGCTACGACGATTCCTACCAGCCTCAGAGTCAGACTTTGCGCCGTCAGCTGCTGGCCGTCAACGTATGGCAGCGCACGGCGGCCTTGCGCCGTCAGGACCGTGTATGGTTCCGTACCCTGGAAAAACGTCGCCGCCGGTTGATGAAGCAATTCCGCCGCAGCCAGACGGATCTGGCTGCCCGCTATGCGGCTGCCCGGGAAGAGCTGACCGGGGAAGCCTTCTGGCGGCGTTACCTGAATCTGGACCATCCGGAACAGCCATGACAAATGCCATGCTTATCATATTTTACAACGTTTACAAAGTAAGGGAGCTATTATGAACATTGCAATTGCCGGTACCGGCTATGTAGGGCTGGCCAACGCTATTTTGCTGGCACAGAACAACCACGTCACCGCCGTAGATCTGGTGGCGGAAAAGGTGGACAAAATCAACAACCGCATCTCTCCTCTGGTGGACAAAGAGATCGAAGAATACCTGTCCAGCCATGATCTGGACCTGACTGCCACCACCGACGGCGCAGCGGCTTACCGGGATGCCGAGTATGTCATCATCTCCACCCCGACCAACTATGACTCGGAAAAGAACCACTTTGACACTTCCTCGGTGGAGGCTGTCATCGAGCTGGTCCTGTCTGTCAACCCCCATGCCATCATGGTGGTCAAATCCACGGTTCCGGTGGGGTATACCATGTCAGTGCGGGAAAAATACCACTGCGACAATATCATCTTTTCTCCTGAGTTCCTGCGGGAGGGCAAGGCGTTGTATGACAACCTGTACCCCAGCCGCATCATTGTGGGTGCGCCGCTGGAAGATCCCCGCCTGAAGACTGCCGCCGAAACTTTTGCTGATCTGCTCAAGCAGGGGGCCATCAAGAAGGACGTGCCGGTTCTGCTGACCAATCCCACGGAGGCGGAAGCGGTCAAGCTGTTTGCCAACACCTATCTGGCGCTGCGCGTCAGCTTTTTCAATGAGCTGGACACCTATGCGGAAATGCGTGGCTTGAACACGCGCCAGATTATTGAAGGGGTTTGCCTGGACCCTCGCATCGGCAACTTCTACAACAATCCTTCCTTTGGTTATGGCGGCTATTGCCTGCCCAAGGATACCAAGCAGCTGCTGGCCAACTACGACAAAGTTCCCAACAATATCATCGGCGCTATCGTGGAAGCCAACCGTACCCGTAAAAGCTATGTGGCCCACCGTGTACTGGAAAAGGCCGGCTTTGTACCGGACAGCGGCGAGCCCTGCGTTATCGGCATTTATCGGCTGACGATGAAAGCGAATTCCGACAATTTCCGTCAGTCCAGCATTCAGGGCGTTATGAAGCGCCTGAAAGCAGCCGGCGCCGAAGTCATCATCTATGAACCTACGCTGAAGCAGGATACTTTCTACGGTAGCCGTGTCGTCCGTGATTGGGACCAGTTCTGCCGGGAAAGCCGGGTGATCCTTGCCAACCGGTACGGAAAAGAGCTGGATCCTGTAATGGACAAGGTCTATACCCGGGATCTGTATTTCCGCGATTAAGTTTTGCAGCCGAAGAAACGGAAAGTGCAGTGTAATTGGAGGAGTTTGTGTTGCCCAAGGTATCGGTTGTTATCCCTGTTTGTAATGTTGAGAAATATTTGCGGGAATGTATCGACAGTGCTCTGAATCAGACACTGAAAGATATCGAAATTATTTGCGTGGATGATGGTTCTACGGATGGCTCCCCTGCCATTCTGGATGAATATGC
>CAUEKL010000055.1 GCA_959018215.1 uncultured Gemmiger sp. | reverse complement strand
CTTCACCAAAAATGCTGGGCAACATAAGTCATAACCTCCATTCAACCCGGCTGTTGGCCGGCTGTCAAACGCTGCCCGTCCGGCGGCGGTTTGCTGCCGGGCGTCTGCCTTGGTGGGAGCTCTTTGTTTCTCTCTCAAGGTACGGTTATACTATACCACCGAATTTTAGCACTGTCAAGGTTAGAGTGCTAAAATTCACATAAAGTTAACAAGTATACAAAATGTATATAACTCAGAAGGCCCGGCCCCGTTTCTGTACGAACAGGAAAGGGGGCCGGGCCGTTTTCTTCAAAATAGAGCCATAAAGCTCAGCGGCGCACCGCGTACCGGCGGCGGAAGTCCAGCAGCAGCCCGGCGGCCAGAACCGCCGCCAGCAGGGCAGTGCCGGGCTGGTTGCACCACAGACCGGTCAATCCCCAGGGCCACAGGGAGGCAATGAGCCCCACGGGGAAAACCAGGGCCACCGCCACCGACAGGATGGAAGCCTGCAGGGGCTTTTCCACCGCCGAAAGAAAACTCTGGGCCGCAAAGCTGAACCACCGGGTCAGATACCCCAGGCTGAACAACTGTACCGCAGGAATGGCCATGGTCAGCACTTGACTGCCGCCTGTGCCAACGAACAGGGAAGCGGTCTGGGATGGAAAGGCCAGCAGCAGCCCCGCCGCTGCCAGGGAGATCACCGCGCTGGCGGCAAAGCAGCGCTTCTCAATGGCCAGTACCCGGTCCCGGCGCCCGGCGCCCCAGTTGTAGCCCACGGCGGGCTGCAAAGAATCGCACATGCCGTACAAAAGGGGCAGCACAAAGCCGTCCACATACATCAGGATGCCGTACACCGAGACCGCATCGGCCCCGCCCAGGCGCAGCAGCACCATATTCATGATGATGGAGGTCACCCGTCCCGCAATGTTGCTCAGGAAGGTGGGGCAGCCGCAGCTGAAGATGCTGCCCACGATGTGCCGGGTGAACCGGGGCCGGTGGAACCGCAGGGGCATCCGCCCGGCCAGGAAGGGACCCATGGCCAGCACGGCGCACACCGTCATGCCCAGGCAGGTGCCCAGCGCCGCCCCCGCAATGCCCATGCCCACCACATACAGCAGGAAAAACTCCAGCCCGGCGCACAGGACCGACATGAGCACGTTCAGCCACATGCTGGTCTTGATCCGCCCGCAGATGCGCAGGTAGTTGTCCGCCGCAAAGACGATGCTCACCAGCGGGGAAAACAGGGCGTACACCCGCATGTACTGCACCGCCAGGGTGAGCAGTTCACCCTCGGCGCCCATCCAGCCCAGCAGGGTGGGGGCCAGCAGGTACAGCACCCCGCCGGTGAGGGCGCCCAGCCCCACCACCAGCAGACAGGCGCAGGTAAAGAGGTTGTCGGCCTCTTTGGGCCGTTTTTCCCCCAGCCGCACCGAGATGGGCACCGCCGACCCAACCCCGATAAGGTCGGCCAGGGCAAAGTTGATGATGACCAGGGGCATGGCCAGGTTCAGGGCCGCAAAGGCACTGTCCCCCAGAATCCGCCCCACAAAGATGCCGTCCATGAGCTGGTACAGGGAAGAGGCCAGCATCCCCACCGACCCGGGCAGGGCAGCCCGGAAAAACAGGCGCCGGGGCGGTGTTTCCAAAAACAAAGTCTTTTGATCCATAGGTCCTCCTGCAACTTCGGATACAGCCCGGCAGGGTTGAAAAAAGCGCCGGACAAGGCAGGCATTTCAGCCTGTGCCTTATCCGGCGCGTCATTTCATAAAAACGGGTCCGTTCTGAATGACTTGCCCTCCGAGCAACAGCCTTACCTTATCACAGCTTTCCGGCTATGTCAAGAGCCATTCCTTGCTGCCTGCCGGAAGCGTTTTTTCGCGCTGTTCACACAAAATTTACGGCATGTTCATTTGACACCCTGTACAACAAAGCGTATAATGGAAGCATATATTCTTATTTTGGATTATGGTGTGGTCCGTGCCGAACCCGGGGAATATCCGATAGTATATATTATAGTATATATTAAAAAGGTAGAAGGAGCCCATCCGGCACGGACAGAAAGAGAAAAAAGGGAGGTCTTTTGATATGGGCGAATACGCAGCCATCGAAAAGGAGGCCCGGGTCTTTACCGACCTGTGCCTGAACAATGACAAAATCGATCCGGCGCTGTTTGATCAGTTCGGCGTCAAGCGCGGTCTGCGCGACAAGGACGGCAAAGGTGTTCTGGCCGGCATCACCAATATTTCGCGCATCGACGCCTTTGAGGAGCGCGACGGCAAAAAGGTCCCCTGTGAAGGCAAGCTCTGGTACCGCGGCTACAACGTCTACGACCTGATCAAGGGCCTGCGGGGCAAGCGCTACGGCTTTGAGGAAGCCGCCTACCTGCTGCTGCTGGGCGACCTGCCCAACGCCGAACAGCTCAAGACCTTCAACGAAACCCTGGTCAAATGCCGGGACCTGCCCACCAACTTCATCCGGGACGTCATCATGAAGGCCCCCACCAAGGACCTGATGAACAGCCTGACCCGCAGCGTGCTGACCCTGGCTTCCTACGACGACTCGGTGGGGGACAACAGCCTGCAGACCCAGCTGGAACAGTGCCTGAAGCTCATCAGCGTCTTCCCCATGCTGGCGGTGTACGGCTACCACGCCTACAACTACTACGTGAACATGGGCAGCATGTATATCCACCGTCCCCGGCCGGAACTCTCCGCCGCCGAAAACCTGCTCCAGATGCTGCGCCCCGACCGCAGCTACACCCCCCTGGAAGCCCACGTGCTGGATATCGCCCTGCTGCTGCACATGGAGCACGGCGGCGGCAACAACTCCACCTTCACCACCCGTGTGGTCACCTCCTCCGGGTCGGATACCTACTCGGTCATGGCGGCGGCCCTGTCCAGCCTGAAGGGCCCCAAGCACGGCGGCGCCAACATCAAGGTCATGGAAATGTGTGAGGACATCCGCAAGAATGTCCGGGATGTCACCGACGACGACGAGCTCAAGGCCTATCTGGGCAAGATCGTGGACAAGGAAGCCTTTGACCGCAAGGGCCTGATCTACGGCATGGGCCACGCGGTCTACTCCCTGTCCGACCCCCGTGCGGTGGTCTTCAAGGGCTTTGTGCAGCAGCTGGCCGAAGCCAAGGGCCGCAAGGAGGACTTCAACTTCTACAACGCCATCGAGCGCCTGGCTCCCCAGGTCATTGCCGAAAAGCGGCACATCTACAAGGGCGTTTCCACCAACGTGGACTTCTACAGCGGCTTTGTGTACAACATGCTGGACATTCCGGTGGAGTTGTACACCCCCATCTTCGCCGTGGCCCGCATCGTGGGCTGGAGCGCCCACCGCATGGAGGAGCTGGTCAACGTGGACAAGATCATCCGTCCCGCGTACCAGAGCATCATGGAACCCCGGGACTACAAACCCCTGGACCAGCGCGGCTGATTGGACAAGCATACCGGCGCGGGCCGTTCCCCTTTTTCGGGAACGGCCCGCTTTTTTGCGGCATTATATGGGAGTGGCTCCTGTTTGTTTCTCTTGCAATCAGGGCAAACTCCTGTTACTCTAATACTATGAGATGACCGCCCCGGGCGGTCAATCGTGTGCGAAGGAGGAAAACCACCTATGAACCAGAACCTGAAGGACCTGCCGGTGTACACCGGCAACGACCTGGGCGCGGTGTACACAAGGCGGTCCACGACCTTCACCCTGTGGGCGCCCACGGCGGCTTCGGTCACGCTGCGCCGGTACACCACCGGCACCGACGCCGAGGCCGGCGCCCGGGAACTGGACCCGGTGCCCCTGCACCCGGCCGAGCAGGGAACCTGGCGGGCCACCGTGGGCGGAGACCTGGCCGGGCAGTACTATGTGTATGAGCTCACTTTTGCCGACGGCCACAGGGCTACGGCGGTGGACCCCTATGCCCGGGCCTGCGGCTGCAACGGGCAGCGGGGGATGGTGCTGGACGACACGGCGGCCCAGCCGGAAAACTGGCCTGCCGACCGCCGCCCCGCCCGGGCCGACGACCCCGCCGCCCGCAGCGTGTGGGAGGTGCATGTGGCGGACTTTTCCGCCGATGAGCACAGCGGCATCCGCCCCGAATGGCGGGGCAAGTTCCTGGCATTCACCCAGGAGGACTCCACCCTGGACTGTGAGGGGGAACACCCCACCTGCCTGAATTATCTGCGGCGGCTGGGGGTCAGCCATGTGCAGCTCCAGCCCATCTTTGACTTTGCCACGGTGGACGAGAGCGCCGGCGGCTACAACTGGGGATACGACCCCCTGAACTACAATGTGCCCGAAGGCTCCTACGCCACCGACCCCTTCCACGGGGAGGTGCGGGTGCGGGAATGCCGGGCCATGGTGGCGGCCCTGCACAAAGCCGGGCTGGGGGTCATCATGGACGTGGTGTACAACCACACCTACTACGCCGACAACTGGATGGAGCGCATCGTTCCCGGCTACTGGCTGCGCCGCACCCCGGACGGGCGGCTGACCAACGGGTCCGGCTGCGGCTGCGACCTGGCCAGCGAGCACCCCATGGTGCGCAAGTACATGGTGGACTCGGTGGTCTATTGGGCCACCGCCTACCACATCGACGGATTCCGCTTCGACCTCATGGCCCTCCATGATGTGGAGACCATGAACGCCATCCGTGCCGCCCTGGACGCCCTGCCCGGCGGCAAAAACATCCTGATGTACGGCGAACCCTGGCAGGGGGGCGCCACCTGCATGGAACCGGGGGCCGTCCCGGCGGACAAAAACGCCCTGCCCCGGCTGGACAGCCGCATCGGCATCTTCTGTGACAACACCCGGGATACGGTGAAGGGCGGCGTCTTTGACGCCCGGGCCCCCGGATATGTGAACGGCGCTCCCGGCGCGGGCTACACCCTGCTCCATGCGGTGGGGGCCTACCGGGACGGCACCGAGGGGATGCACCCCAAGGCGCCGGGGCAGATCGTGCAGTATGTGTCCGCCCACGACAACTTCACCCTGTGGGATAAGCTCAAGGCGGTGGCGGGCCGCCATACCTACGATATCTTCGACGGCGACCTGCTGGCCCAGAACCGGATGTGCGCTGCCATCTGCCTGACCTGCCAGGGGCTGCCTTTCTGGCAGGCGGGGGAGGAGTTTGCCCGCACCAAGCACGGCGACCCCAACACCTACAAGGGCCCCCTGGGGGAAAATGCCCTGGACTGGACCCGGGCCGCCCGCATGGGGGAACTGGTGGAATTTTACGCGGGGCTGCTGGCCATCCGGCGGGCCTGGCCGGAACTCACCGGTCTGACCGACGCCGCCCAGCCTGCGCCCCTGCTGCTGGCTGTGCCCGGGTGGCTCATCGGCTTTGTGCCGGAGCTTTCGGACGACGCGCCCAACCGTCTGGTGGTCTACTACAACCCCGAACGCACCGCCCAGTGGATGACCTTGCCCGGCGGCGGATGGCGCACCCTGTGCGACGGCCGCCATGCCCAGGGGGTGCCCTTCGGACCGGTGCGCACCGGTCAGATGGAGCGGCCCGCCACCAGCGTGGTGATCCTGGCGGCCGTAAAACCGTAAATATGACGAAAGCCCGGCTCCCAGGCCGGGCTTTTTTTATTGAAGAAATTTGAATAGTTGTTTAATTTTTCGTAAGAGGCATGCCAAAAAACCACATTTTTTTGTTCAGTTTCACGCTTTGCACAAAAAGGGGTTGCAATCTTTAGGCAGAGTGCTATAATTGAGCCCGGAAAGAACCGAGGCGTCCGCAGTGCGCTGAAATGTTCACCGTGCGGCAATGGGGGCGTCAGCCATGTACCGTCAGGTGCTGGCCCGCCCCATTGCCGCTTTTTAGAGGGAATTTTGATAACAAAACGAGCGGCAGACCGTGGACCGGGGAACAAGGATGTTCCCCGGACGCAGTTTGCCGCGACGTTTCCCCGGGGAAAAGTCCGGCTGCGGCCGGCGCCGGGGCCGACAGACCGCACAGGCGTCTTTTCGAGGTGATACGATGAAAGATTTGAACGAATTGATGCAGGCGATCCTGGATATGGACGCCGCCCAGCGCAAGGCGGCCGACGAAGCGCAGGCCGAGCGGACCGCCCGGCTGGCCGGGCTGGAGGAGCAGCGCCGCAAGATCGCGGCCCAGGCTGCCGCCGACAGCAAGGCCCGTGCCGATGCCGCCGCCAAAGAGGCATCCGATGCCAATACCGCCGCCCTGGAAGAACTGGCCAAGAACCGCGCTGCCGCGGAACAGAATCTGCAGCAGCGGGCCGACGCCTGCGGGGATCAATGGGTGGACGAACTGTGCCGCCGTGCACTGGCCGGCACGGGTGCCGGGGGTGAGGCCTGATGCTGCCGCTGCCGCTGCCCATGAAAACCAGGGCCAGCAACGCTGCCCTGGCCAAGGCCCGGGCCATGTACGGCCGCAGGCTGACCACGGCGGATTACAAACGCCTGGCCGCCTGCCGCACCATGTCGGCCCTGGCCGTGGAACTCAAGGCGCTGCCCATGTATGAGGAAGCCCTCAAGAGCGTCAACCCGCCCACGGCCCGCCGCGCCCAGCTGGAAGCCCTGCTCCGGCAGGCCATCTTCGACCGGTACGACAGTCTGTGCCGGTACGAGCTTTCCTCCGGTCATCTGGTGTACGGTTACTTCACCACCAGCTGCGAGGTGGACGAAATTCTGTCCTGCCTGCGCTGTCTGGACGCCGGGCACCCGGGCGACTACCTGTACAAGCTGCCGGACTTTCTGCAGCAGCGCTGTACCGTGGACCTGTACGCCCTGGCCAAGGTGACCGACGCCAAGAGCCTGCTGGCCGCTTTGGCCGGCACCCCCTACCAGAAGATGCTGGCCCCCCTGGCCGACCTGCCGGCGGGTTCCAAGCTGCTGGTACATGCCGAACCGTTCCTGGAAACCTGGCGCCACAAGGCGCTGGTTTCCCTGGCACCGGAGGGGCAGGGCCCTTCCGCCCCCGGCGCGGAGCCGGGGGTGCGGGACTTCATTGCGCTGGAATGTGACGCAGCCGCCATTTCCAACGCAGCCCGCCTGATCCGCATGAATGCGTCGGTGGCGGCGGTGGACGCCGCCGCCCGGCGCGACTGCACCAATCTGACCGAGGCGGAATGGAACGCCATGCTGGGCGCCAAGGACATTGAGGCCTTCCGCGCCGCGCTGGACAAAAACCGCTACGGCCGCGCGTTGCGGCGGTACACCTACCGCATCCTGAAAGAAGGACTGCAGATGTACCGGTACGACTGGTGCGCCAAATGGCTGCGCTTTTCCACCGACCCCAGCCTGGTCATGTTGTGTTATATCTATCTGGCCCGGTGCGAGGTGCAAAACCTTGATCATATTATCGAGGGCGTTCATTACCACATGCCTGCCGATGAGCTGCTGTCCATGCTGGTCGGCTGCCAGGCAGACAACGAGAAAGGGAGGGTGAGTTGATTTGGTCGAACGCATGAAGCTTGTCCATGTGCAGGGCACCCTGCCGCACCTGGACGAATTTTTGGGCGCCTGCTGTCTGGACGGACGGTTCGGGCTGGAGCCTGCCGCCGACTACATGTCCGCCTCACTGGGCTATGCCCCGCTGAATGAGGAGGACCCCTACACGCCGCTGGTGCAGCGTGTACAGACTCTGGCCAAGGAGGTTGGCCAGGACCTGCCGGAGGATGCGCCGCAGAAGACCCCGGCGGACCCCGATACCCGGGAGTTCCTGGACAGCCTGACCCAGCGCATCGACGCGCTGCGGGACGAAAAGGCCAGCCTGCTGGAACAACAGAAGCTCTGCCACGAAGGCATTGACCAGTACAGTCATTTCCTGAGCCTGAAAGCCAACGTGGACGACATCGGCAACTGCAAGCATGTGAAGGTGCGGTTCGGTTTTCTGCCCAAGGCCGGCTACAACAAGCTGATGAGCAACTATGCCGACGATCCCTACATCCTCTTTGTGCCTTGCAGCCAGACGGCTGACGGCTACTGGGGCGTCTACTTCACCCCCCGCAGCAAGGCCCAGGAGACCGACGGCATCTTCTCCATGCTGTTCTTCGAACCTCTGCGGGTGCCCGGCGCCGCCGGCAGCCCGGAGGAGATCGTGGAGCACTTCCGGGAAAACCTGGAAGTGGTGCAGCAGAGCATCGACAGCCTGGACGAACGCCTGCGCAAAGTCTGGCAGGACAACCTGGAAAAGGTCCTGACCATCTACAGCGGCGCCCGCTACAACGCCGCCGTCTTCAGCCTGCGCCAGTACGCCGCCGTCAAGGGCGCGCACTTCTTCTGCGTGGGCTGGGTCCCCGCTTCCCAGATCGCCGAGATCACCGAGCTGGCCAAGTCCATCCCCAGCATCCGCATCACCGTGGACGACCCGGACAAATCCGGACGCCATACACCGCCCACCAAGCTGCGCAATGCCTGGTTTTTCCGCCCTTTTGAGTTCTTTGTCGAGATGTACGGACTGCCCAACTATGACGAAACGGATGTGACCGCGTTCGTCGCCGTGACCTTCACCGTACTTTTCGGCATCATGTTCGGGGACGTAGGGCAGGGGCTGGTGCTCACCGCATTCAGCCTGTTTATGTGGAAGGTCAAAAAGAATCCGCTGTTTCACCTGATGATCCCCTGCGGCATCGCCAGCACCCTGGCCGGTTTTGTCTACGGCTCGGTCTTCGGCTTTGAGGATGTCCTCAACCCGCTGTACCTGGCCATCGGGCTGCCCGGCAAACCGGTGTCGGTCATGGAATCCATCACCGGCATCCTGCTGTGCGCCGTCTACATCGGCGTGGTCCTGGTCCTGGCCGCCATGGGCATGAACATCTACACCCAGGCCAAGCAGGGCCACACCGGGGATGTGCTCTTCGGCACCAACGGCGTGGTGGGCGTCATCACCTACGTGTCCGGTGTGGACCTGATCAGCGCCTTCATGGGTGCCACTGTCTTTATGCCGGTATGGCTGGCCGCCATCCTGCTGGTGCTGGGCCTGGCGGCCCTGCTCTTTGCGGGGGTGTTGGCTCCCCTGGTCAACGGCGACCCTGACTGGAAACCCGCCGAAGGCTGGAGCGGCTACCTGATGCAGAACTTCTTTGAACTGCTGGAAAGCGTGCTCAGCTACCTGTCCAATACCATCTCCTTCCTGCGTGTGGGCGCCTTTGTCATCGTCCACGCCAGCATGATGATGGTCGTCTTTACCCTGGCCGGAACCCCCGCCAACCCGGTGGTGGTCGTGCTGGGCAACATCGTGGTCATTGCGCTGGAAGCGCTGCTGTCCGCGATTCAGGGCATCCGTCTGGAATTCTACGAGATGTTCAGCCGTTTCTATCAGGGCGGCGGCCACAAGTTCCGCGCCCTGGACCTGAACGACGCTGCCACCGTCGTTCCCACCGATGCTTCCTGACAGTGCCCGCCAACCGGTGAGCCCCGTCTTTTGGATACAACCAAACCGTTCAATCACAGGAGGGTATTATCATGAAAACCAACGCTCGTAAACTGATCGCTTCTCTGTTTATCGTCTTTACCCTGGTCTGCTTCGGCTGCTTCGCCGCCAGCGCGGAAGGCACCGACACCGCCAGCACCACCGCCCAGACCACCGCTTCCGAGGAAGTCAGCCCCGAAAATGAACACAACACCAGCCTGAGCATCGGCCTGGTGGCCGCTGCCCTGGCCACCGGCCTGGCCGGCATCGGCGGCGGCATTGCCGTTGCCGCCGGCGCTCCCGCCGCCATCGCCGCCAACAGCGAAAACCCCAAGACCTTCGGTAAGAGCCTGATCTTCGTCGCTCTGGGCGAATCCATCGCTCTGTACGGCCTGGTCATCTCCATCATGATCCTGAGCAAGCTGGTGTAAACGATGCGTTTTTATCTTATCAGCGATAACTCCGATGCCATGAACGGCCTGCGCCTGGCCGGCATCGAGGGGACCGTCGCCCGCAGCGAGGACGACGTCCGCGCCGCGCTGCAGTCCATTGCCAAGCAGAAGGACATCGGCATGATCCTCGTCACCGAGAAGATCTCCGAAGCCTACCCCGAGGCTCTTGCCCCGGTGCTGGGCAGTGCAGGCGGCCCGTTGCTGGTCACGGTGCCTTCCACCGGCGGTTCCGCCGGCAAGGACCGCATCACCCGTTACATCCGCGAAGCCATCGGCATCAAAGTGTAAAAAGGCTTTGCCCGGCCCGGCGGTTCCGGGACTTGTCAACAACAACACAAATTCGTTTTTTGGGGGTGTACCATATGCTGGAATTGAACGTCCGCGCCGAACAGTTCCTCGCGTCCATCCGGGCCGAGGGCGAACGCCAGTGCGCCGAAATCCGCGAAAAGACCGACGCCGAAGTTGAGGCCGCGCTCAGCGAAGCCCAAAAGACGGAGGCAGCCCGTGCGGAATCCACCGTCGCTTTTGAGACGGCCCGCGCCAAGACCCAGGCCAACCGCGCCCTGAGCGCCGCCCGCACCGAAGCCCGGGGCGCCCTGGCCAAGCGCCGTGCCGAACTGGCCGACGCCGTGTTTGCCAAGGCACAGCAGAAACTGGCCGACTTTACCCGCACCGACGACTACGGCCCCTGGCTGTGCGCCAGCGCCGCCGCTCTGGCCAAGCGCCTGGGCGAAGGCACCGTGCTGTATGCCCGGTCCGCCGACCTGCCGCTGCTCACCGACCTGCCCGCCGGCTGCACCGTGCAGGCAGACGCCGCCAACACGCTGGGCGGACTGCGCGCCGAAAACCCGTCCGCCGCCCTGGCAGCCGACGATACGCTGGCTGCCCGTCTGGCGGCCCAGCGCCCCTGGTTCCTGGAGAACGCGGGGCTGGAGATCGCGCTGTAAGGCTACAAAGAGGGAAGGATCACCATGCAAACCTATAAACTTCACAGCATCAACGGCCCGGTGGTCACCGTCAAGGGCCGCACCGGGCTGTCCATGATGGAGATGGTTCATGTCGGCAACCAGCGTCTGGTGGGCGAAGTCATCCGTCTGGACGCCGACGCGGCCACCATCCAGGTCTATGAGGAGACCGGCGGCCTGCGCCCCGGGGAGCCTGTGGAACCCACCGGCGCCCCGCTGTCCGTCACCCTGGGCCCCGGCATCCTGCGCAACATCTACGACGGCATCCAGCGCCCGCTGCCTGCCATCGAGGCCGCCAGCGGCAGCTTCATCGGCCGCGGCGCCCAGGCTCCCGCCCTGGATGTGGAAAAGAAGTGGGATGTGACCGTCACCGTCAAACCCGGGGATACCCTGGAACCCGGCCAGGTCTATGCCACCTGCCCGGAGACCCCGGCCGTCACCCATCGCTGCATGCTCTCGCCGCTGTACAGCCGCTGCACCGTCACCTGGGTGGCGGAAAACGGCCAGTATACCGTGGAAGAGCCCATCGCCAAGGTCAAGGATGAAGCCGGCAACGAGCACACCCTGACCCTGTGCCAGAAATGGCCCATCCGTACGCCCCGCCCCACCGCGGCGCGTATGACCTCGCCCAAGCCCCTGATCACCGGCGAACGTGTCATCGACACCATGTTCCCCCTGGCCAAGGGCGGCGCCGCCGCCATCCCCGGCGGGTTCGGCACCGGCAAGACCATGACCCAGCACCAGCTGGCCAAGTGGTGCGACGCCGACATCATCATCTACGTCGGCTGCGGCGAACGCGGCAACGAGA
>CAUEKL010000054.1 GCA_959018215.1 uncultured Gemmiger sp. | reverse complement strand
GTAGGTTCCGGCACTGACCGGCAGCAGCCGTCCCACGCTGCCGCCCCGGCCAAGAATGGCCGTCAGGGTCTCGGCATTCACAGACTGGGGCAGCGCGGTGATGGCCCCGGCCAGGGTCAGGGAGGCGTCGGCCAGCCAGTCGGTATAGCCGGCATCCCCATTGACACCGCAGCGGTCCAGCAGGTCGGCGGGCAGAACCAACAGCAGAGTCCCCTGCTCATCCTGACCGTCCAGACGGAGGCCCTCTGTCTGGACGGCGCTTGCCAGCCAGACTTCCACAAACCGGGCCTCATCATCACTGGTCTGGTACACGCCCCGCAGGCCGCTGACCTGCCAGAATCCACCGTATTGTTCGCCGGTGCTGTTGTGCATGTCCTGCAGGCCGAGAGTCAGGATCTCATACAGCTTTTTGGGGGTGACCTGCACCATGGCCAGGGCGGTGGTCTGGTCCACACAGGCGGCGGTCTCGGTCAGGCTGGAACCGACCGCCACGTTTTCGCGCAGGCTGGCGCCGTCGATGAGCGCAACCACCGGCAGGCCGCGCAGAGCGGCCGTCGTTTCATCGGTCTGCTGCCACAGCCAGGCAGCCGCGGCGTTGGCGGCGGCATCCGCCGCCAGGTCACCGAAGTTGGTTTCCTCCCGACAGGCGGGATTCAGGGTGGTGCCAGCGGTCAGCTCCACGCTGGCCCACTGCTGCACCGCAACGGTACTTTCCTGTTGTGTTTCCGCCGAAAGAGTCTGCACGTCATTCTGGGGATAGGCCACACCAGCCTGCACGCTGCCCTGCATCCAGGACGCCGGGAAAGCGGACCAGGCCGTTTCCGGGGTAACCTGCAGAGGGTTGGCATTTTCCGGAGTTGCCGTCTCATCGGTGGCGGTCTCTTCAGTGGACGGCTGTTCGGCGTCTTCCTTCTGCCCGTCGCCGGTGATCAGCCGCATCAGGTCCCCCAGCACGGGGACCTCCAACAAGGTTTGGAACCAGCCGCCCTTGTCGCCGTCGGCCGGAGCCGCCAGCACCGGAGCCGGAACCGCAGCAAAAACGGCGGCAGCCAGCAGCAGGCTGGTCATGCGCAGTTTCCAGTTTGTCATCAGGGGGTCCCTCCTTTTGCGTTTGTCTTCCTGTAAGTGAGAATATCTCTCCCGCAAAAAACAAAAAACGGGGCGCGCGCTTTGGCTCGCGCGTGCCCCGCTGTGTTATGCGGTTGTCTTGATTTTCGATGCCTTGTAGGTGCTCATGGCCGAGGAATCCAGGTTCTGTTCCATGGCCGCGCCGTCGGCATAGAACTGGGCTTCCAGCTCATCGCCCTTGAGCAGCTTGAGCAGATCGTAGTTGGCCTTGAAGTTGTCCAGGGTATCGGCGTCCAGCGGGTTCACATCACACATGACGCCGATGCTCATGCCCAGGTTGACGGTGGTCCACACGCCCTTGCCCGCCGCATCCAGGGCGTCGGTAAGGGTGGTGCCGTAGCTCTTCAGGGTATCCGGGGTCAGCAGCTGGCTGCCTGCGTAGTAGGCCCCCATGCCGGATTCCGGGGTGGCACCCAGGACTTCCATGGCCTGGGCCACATACTGTTCGGCGGCTTCATACATGGAGGTAAAGCGCTCGGTACGGCCCTGCTCCACCGCAGCCCAGCTGTTCAGGGTGGCGGCACATTCTTCGGCCAGAGACTGGATCTGGGCGCTCTGGTCTTCATCCGCAAAGGCGTAGGAGGCGGAGTCAAACAGCGGCAGCTGCACCACATCCACATAGCGGCATTCATTGTTCAGGAAATCCAGATAGTCCTGGTCGGTGACCGGGGACTGGCCGTTTTCGCCGTAGATCAGCTCCAGGCAGGCATCGGCCTTGGCACTGTTCAGCTGGTACTGTTCCAGGGTGGCCTGGCTGATGCCGTTGGCCTTGTACACATCCCCGTCGGACTCCCACATGGAAGCGGCGGTGTCGGCAGCTTCGGCGGTGGCGGCATCTTCCAGGGTGGCGCCCAGTTCGGCGAACTTGCTTTCCACAGCCGCGTAATACTGCAGGCTGCGCAGGGTCAGGCGCTGGAGGTAATCGGCGCCGTCGGTGGTGACTTCCTCATCCCCGATGGTACCGGTGCACTGAGCCTTGAGAACCGCCTTCACATCGTCGGCCGTCTCGCCGGTGGCCAGGTCGGCCAGATCGGACACGGTCTGGTAGGCGTTGTACTGAGCCAGCAGGTAGATGCCGGCGGGAATCTCCACCCCGCCGATGGACCCCACCGTGGCGGGGGTGCTGATGGTGCAGCCGGTCACACCCAGAAGCATGGCCAGGGCCAGACCCAGGCTGAGAAATCTTGCATGTAAGGACTTCATATGAGATTAACGCTCCTTTATACCTTTCGCTTGCGCTCCGCGGCGCATATATGCAAAGATTATACCGCTTTTTGGGGCTCTTTGCAAGCAAAAGGGACTGCCGGGCGCCTACCTTTCACAAAAAAGGCATACTCAGCCCTTGGCGCTGGCGCCGGGCAGCTGCGCCACCCCATCCCGCAGGATGACCAGGGGGTCCTCCCCTTTCAGGACATGCAGGCTGATATACGGCCGGCCCACGGCGCTGTACAGCACCCGGTGGGGCATGGCATCCATCAGCGGACCCAGCTGAGCCGGACCCACCACGTCGGAGTAGAGGATCAGGTTGTCCCCCTTCTGCACGATCTCCACAATGCCCGCCCGGGCGGCTGTGACCCGCACCAGGGATACATCCACCAGGCTCTGCACACACTTGGGCGGGTCGCCGTAACGGTCGATGAGTTCGTCCAGCACATCCTCGGCGCCCTCGGCGCTCTCGATGGCGGCGATCCGCTTGTAGGCTTCGATGCGGCCTGCCGCGTCGGGGATATAGCTTTCGGGCAGGTAGGCGTCGGCGGTGACATCCACCAGGCAGTCGCTCTTGTCCGGTTCCAGGGGGCGGCCCTTGGCCGCGGCAATGGCCTGGTTGAGCATCTTCACATACAGCTCATAGCCCACGGCCTCCATGTGGCCGTGCTGGCTGTGGCCCAGCAGGCTGCCCGCACCGCGGATCTGCAGATCCCGCATGGCGATGCGGAACCCGGACCCGAAGGCAGTGAATTCCCGGATGGCCGACAGACGCTTGGCGGCGATCTCGGTGAGCACCGCGTCCCGCCGGAAGGTAAAGTAGGCGTAGGCTTTGCGGGAGGAACGCCCTACACGGCCGCGGATCTGATACAGCTGGGAAAGGCCCATGTGGTCGGCGTTCTCAATGACCAGGGTGTTGCAGTTGCGCACATCCACACCGGTCTCGATAAGGGTGGTGCAGACCAGGATGTCGATCTCGTTGTCCAGCAGCTGACGCCACACCACCGAGATCTGTTCTTCGGTCATCTTGCCGTGGGCGATGCCGATGCGGGCGCCGGGGGCCATCTTGCCCACCCGGGCGGCACATTGTTCGATATCGTCCACCCGGTTGTGCAGGTAGTAGACCTGCCCGCCCCGGGCCAGTTCCTTGCGGATGGCCTCGGCGATGATGCCTTCGTCATATTCCAGCACATAGGTCTCCACCGGCTGCCGTTCGATGGGCGGCTGTTCGATGGTGGACATATCCCGGATGCCAGACAGGGCCATATTCAACGTGCGGGGAATGGGGGTGGCGGACAGGGTGAGCACATCCACCCCCACAAAGTTTTCTTTCAGTTTTTCTTTATGCTTGACCCCGAAGCGCTGCTCCTCGTCGATGATGAGCAGGCCCAGGTCCTTGAATTTCACGTCATCGGACAGCAGACGGTGGGTGCCCACCACGATGTCCACGGTGCCATCCCTGAGCCCGCGCAGGGTCTCCTTCTGTTCCCGGGCGCTGCGGTAACGGGAGAGCAGCCCGATGCGGATGGGGAAGGCTTCCATCCGGGCCATGGCGGTGTTGAAATGCTGCCAGGCCAGGATGGTGGTGGGGGCCAGGATGGCACACTGTTTGCCCCCCATCACGCACTTGAAGGCGGCGCGCAGGGCCACCTCGGTCTTGCCCACCCCCACGTCGCCGCAGAGCAGCCGGTCCATGGGCCATGGCTGTTCCATATCGTGTTTGATTTCGGCGGTACTGGTCAGCTGGTCGGGAGTCTCGTCATAGGCAAAGCGCTGCTCAAAGTCCCCCTGCCAGGTATCATCCTGGGGAAAGGCATACCCGTGAGCCTGCTTGCGCCGGGCGTACAGCTCGATGAGTTCCTTGGCCATGGCCTCGGTGGCGGCGCGGACCTTCTTGCGGGTCTTGGCCCACTCGGCCCCGCCCAGGCGGTTGAGCTTGACATTCTCGGCGTCGCCGGGAGCGGTGTATCGGGAGAGCAGGTCCAGCTGGGTGACCGGCACATAAAGTGCGTCCCCCTTGGCGTACTCGATGCGCAGGTAGTCCTTGATGACCCCCTGCACTTCCATCCGTCGGATGCCCGCATAGCGGCCGATGCCGTGGTTCTGGTGCACCACCAGGTCCCCGGGGGTGATGTCGGTGAGGCTGTCCAGGGCGTCCTTGTTCCGTTTGGCCTTGCGCCTGGCGGTGCCGCTCTGGCCGAAGGCCCGGGCGGTAAGCAGGGCAAATTTGGCAAAGGGCAGTTCACACCCGGCGGAAAGCTGGCCGGGCAGCACCTGCACCAGCCCGGGAGCCGCCGGGGTGTCCGGGTCGGTGGAAACGGAGCACCCCCTGCCCCGCAGGTCCTGGGCCAGACCGGCCACAGCGCGGGCGGTGCCCGCCAGCACGGTGACCGCAAACCCCCGGCTGCGCAAAGGTTCCAGTTCCTCCCACAGGGCTGCCACTTCCCCGTTCCAGGAAGGCAGATTGTGGGCGGGCGCGTTGACGATCTCCTTCAACGGCTGGTCCGGAATACTGCGGGCGAAGTTTTCGGCCAGCAGGGTGCGGCAGCGGCCGGTCTGGGTCCACAGCCAGCCCGCATCGGCGTACAAATGGTCCAGCCCGGCGCAGAGAACGCCGTCCTCCAACAGGGCGGAAAGTTCCTCCCCCCGGCGATAGTTGGCGGCCCGCTCGGCCTCCCGCACCGAAGCCGGTTCCTCCACGCAGAGCAGCGGGTCTTCGAAGTAGTCCAGCAAGGTGGCAGGCTGAGGATACCGAACATTCAGATATTTGTCCATGGATACCGGCAGGATGCCCGCGTCCAGCTGGGCCAGGTCCGGGGCCATGACCTGTTCCATGGCAGTGCGCTTTTTGCCCCGCTGGCGCTTCCAGTAGGCGCGCAGGGCCTCGGCCGCCTGAGCGGGCGCTCCGAAAAGCACCTCCCGGGCGGGGCTGAGGTAGATTTTCTCCACGCTTTCGTCCCGGCGCTGGGTGGACAGGTCGAAGGTGTGCATGGTGTCGATCTCGTCCCCCCAGAACTCCACACGCACGGGGGATTTCATCTCGGGAGCGTACAGGTCCAGAATATCCCCGCGGATGGAAAACTGCCCCGGCCCTTCCACCCGGTCCCGGCGCACATAGCCCGCATCCAGCAGCATGGTGTTGAGGTCTTCCCGGGGGATGGAATCCCCGGGGCGCAGGGTGCGGGTATTGCAGCAGAAATCCTCTTTCGGGGTGGTGAACTGGGTCAGGCCCTCAATGGGCACACAGACTGCCTGCAGCCGCCCGCCCACCAGGTCCCCCAGCACGGACAGGCGGCGGTATTCATATTCCCGGGCAGTGCCCTCAATGGGGCGCAGTACATAGTCCCGGGCCGGGAAAACGGCGGCGGCAATGCCCAGGGTATTCAGGTCGGCAGCAAAGCGGGTGGCTTCAGCCTCCCCGGGGGTGACGATGCACAGCGGGCGCTCCAGTTCCCGGGCAAGGGCCGCATACACCTGGGCCCGCCCGGCGGAGGGCAGCCCGAACAGAGCGCTGGCTCCTTTGCCGGACAGCGCTCCGATGAGTTTTTTGTGTTCCTGTGTCTGTTGGAAAAGTTCGTAAAACATAGGGTGTGTTCCAATCGTATTGTCAGAAACCGTAGCGGCAGGGCACTACACCAAAGGCCGCAGGGGTGCGTCCAGGCGTTCGATTCCCCAGGAACCCCATGCCCAGAGGGTATCTTCCCCGGAGGAGGTGAGGATGCGCAGATTGCCATCCCCGGTTATGGACCAGGACCGGATGCGGGGATTCAGGGTACTGGACATCCACACCGGCTGCACGGTGCCGTGCACCTGCTTGTAGATAAATAGATGCTGGGAATAGGCATAATCGTTCCGGCTGACCCAGAAAGGGTGACTGGGCCCGTAATGTCCCCGGCGCCAGACCAGCAGAACCAGCTCGGCCTCGCCGTCCCGGTCCAGGTCTCCCACCAGGAAGTCCTGCACCCGCCAGCCCGGGTCAGAGGCAAACAACGGTTCTTTCTGTCCCGGGTCGGCAACAGTTACCTGGCCGGCCGGGGACAGAGACAGTTCCAGCGTACCCCATTGGCCGTCTTTCCCTTGTCCGGGTGCCAGAAAGGTGCCCCGGTACCACAGCAGCACCAGACCCAGGGCACAGATTGCCAGAAGATACAGCGCCGAAAGAAAGCGGCGGATGATACCGGCCCCCATCACTGGTACATGTTGTCCAGGGTATAGTTGATCCAGGACGGATGCTGAGGAAGGTCATCCCAGTTCCAGTTTCCGCTTTCGTCCGGGCCAAGGCCCAGCTCGGCCCACCACTGCTGGTCGATCATTCGTTCGCTGATGGGCTTGTCGAACTGATAGAAGCCGAACACGCTGCCGCTGGCGATCCGCAGCGAGCCGTCCACGTTCACGATCACGTAAATGGTGTTCACATCAGTCCCCACCTGCCGCACTGTGCCGTTGGGGTCGGTGGCCACATCTGCCACCAAAGCGGCGGGCGCCTGCTGGGGCGTATACAGACCGGCTTCCTCATCATAGACCGTCTCGGTCCAGAAATGCTCCAGCTGACCGCCGATACTCCGGATGAGTTCAAACTCTTCCTCGGTGGGCAGTTCATTTTTCAGTTCTTTTTCCGCAATGACCATGAGCTGGCGGCAAAGGTCTGCCAGGATTTCCAGATTTTCCCCGTCGCCTTCCTCCAGCAGGCCCAGCCGGTTCAGGCCGTTGGCGGTGGCCTGGGACAGGGCGGACAGTTTGCCGAACACCACCGGCTCCGTTTCCACCCATCCGCGGTCATCCTTCTCCTCAATGCCTCCGCCGCCCATCTCGCCATAGACCTGCTTGGCGTACAGGGCGGAGTCATGTTTGAGTTCGGTCCAGCTGCCCAGCATGGTGGACAGGTCCTTGCGGGCCCATGCGTCGGATTGCATGTACTGGGGCCAGCCCTCTCCCTTGGTTTCCGTCAGAGGCCGCAGGGCATCCAGCCAGGCCGCATACAGGCTGGCGGACCACACCTGGGCGGGGGCCTGTGCCAGCACAGTGCGCACGGTCTGCATGTTTTCGGAATACTCGGGATACTCGGTTTCTCCCTGTTCGGTCAGAATGTTCAGCGCCGTGTCCGAACCGAGCGCCGCCGGCAGATCCAGAGCATCGGGCAGCATCCGCTGGGTGCCGTCCGTCTTGGGGGAAACGCTGTCATAGACCAGCTGCTGGAACACCGCAGCGTCCAGCGTAAACCGCTGCCCCATAAACCGCAGCCCGGTGGTGGCAGTATCCTTTTCCTGGTCATCATAAATGGGCATGGAGTTGACGGCTGCCGGAGTCAGGGTCTGCAGGGAGGCGGCAAAGGTTTCAAACGCCTTGTCCTTGTTTGGCAGATCGGTCACCGCCGCACTCTCCCCGTAGGCTGCGGTCAGCAGCGGGTCATAATCCAGGCAGGTAGCGTCGTCGCTGGTTCCCGTGAAGAAGGAGGTCACCGCGTAGATGCGCTGCCAGGCTTCCCGGGCCGCGTCATCCCGCAGGGCCATGGTCATCAGAACGGCGCTGCGGGTCTGGTCCTCGTCCGAAGCCCGGAAGGTCATCCGCCCATACCACATCATGGCACGGAAATAAGGTTCAAGAACCGCATCCCCGGCGTAGTAGCTGCGGGGAATATATTGGGTATAGTCCTCCATAAGAGCATCGGGGGAGTTCACCGCGTCCAGGTTCATCACCGGAGAAGGTGCAATCCCCTCCCCTGCCTGAATGAGAGCCAGTTCCTGCCCTACCAGACCGGCAACCGCTTCCGGCACTGTGGCCTCCGGCTGCAGCAGCGAGACCCCCACGCTGAAAAACGCCAGGTTGCGCAGAGCAGCCTGCTCCCAGGCTGTGCCCTGCAAAGCTTCATACTGGGCCTGGCTCTGCTGCTGCATGGTCGTGCTCAGGGGGAGCAGCGCCGGGCTGAGTTGGTTTTTTTCCACCTTGCTCTGCAGATACACAAAATACAGATGATAGGTATGCAGAAGCGCGTCTGTTGTGACAAAATTGGGGATGTAAGCATACCGGTTTCTTTCATACTGCTCATAGAATTCCCCGCCGCCGGAAGAGACCAGAAAACCGTCTTCCGCCAGTTTCCGGCGGGCTTCCTCGCTCCAGTAGTCGGTGGTGTCCGCATTGATTACATTGGAAAAATCCGGATTCACCGTAAAGGTCGGCACAGCCGGCGTCAGGCTGGTGTCGTACAGGACCGGCAGATCCCCCAGCAGAGAATCAACCGTTGCCGCCGGGGCGGGTTCCCCGGTCTGGGTGCTGCCGGGGTCCGTACCGTCGGCACCATCGGCAGGTTGGTTCTGTACCGGGGCACACGCAAACAGCCCGGCCAGCATGGTGCCAGCCAGGATCAGGGACAGAATCTTTCGTTTCATCAGGGCTCCTCCTTTTCGGTTCGGCAGATTGTCGGCTGACAGCGGTGCCATAGTCAGGGAAGGAGCGCCACTGTCCGCCGGTCAGCGGTTGCAGCGGTTCTGGGCTTCGCCCAACTTGCCGTCCATGATCAGGCGGCAAGCAGTTTCAATATCAGGGTAACGGTCGGTCATGGCCTTGGCGGCATCCGGCGGGAACTTGCCCAGCACCCAGGCGGCCAGATCGTAATCGGGGTGGGGCTTGGCCCCTACGCCGATGCGGACACGGGGAAAATCCTCCCCGCCCAGGCTCTGGATAATGCTCTTGAGGCCGTTGTGCCCGCCGGCCGAGCCGCTGGCGCGGATGCGCAGGTGGCCGGGTTCCTGGGTAATATCATCGCACAGGACGATGACATGGTCATGGGGAATCTTGTAGAACTGGGCCGCCGGGGCAATGCTCTGGCCGCTCAGGTTCATATAGGTCAAAGGTTTGAGCAGCATGACCTTGTGGTCGCCCACCGTAGTCACGCCGTACAGTCCCTGCCACTTGGATTTGGCAATCTCACACTTCCACTGTGCGGCCAGGTAGTCCAGGGCGGCAAAGCCGGCATTGTGGCGGGTACCTTCATATTTGGACTCCGGGTTGCCCAGACCGGCGATGAGCCAGTCCGCCCCGGAGGTGTTGCTGAAAAATGACATAAAGTATGGTATTCTCCTCTTTTATGAAAGCGGGAAACAGCCTTCCCCGTCCCCTGCTCAGTCGCCCGCACGGCTGTTCCGCTGCACATTCTGTGCGGCGGGCAAATCCGCTTTTTTCACCAGAATACGGTACTGGGTACCGTACTCCGGCTTTTCTCCCAGCGCCGACAGTGTCCCGCCACGGCGGGTACCGTGACCGAAGGACGCTGTCCGGGTCCGGAACGGAATACCGGCGTGCCGCAAGGCTTCCGACACGGCAGCAAAGCGGGCAACATCAAAGGTGGCCAGCAATTCCGTCCACGCCAGCAGGTCCGACAGGAAGGATTTCATGGCAGATCAACCTTTCTTTTCGGCTTCCAGCTTCTGCTTTTTGGCAATGTACTTCTGCAGCTTTCGCTCGCCCCAGGAAGGCACGTTCATCTGCTTGGCACGCTCAATGCCCAGGGCGCCTTCCGGCACATCCTTGCCGATGGTGGACCCGGCCGCCGTAAAGGCGTGGTCCCCCACCGTCACCGGCGCCACCAGGTTGGTGTTGCAGCCGATGAAGCAGTAATCCCCGATGGTGGTATGGAACTTGCCCTCGCCGTCATAGTTGCAGGTGACGGTGCCGCAGCCGAAGTTGCAGTATTTGCCCACGGTGGCGTCACCGATGTAGGTCAGATGGCTGACGGTGTTGCCCTCGGCAAAATCAGCGTTCTTGGTTTCCACATAGGCGCCCAGATGCACGCCCTCCCCGGTCTTGGTGCCGGTGCGCACATGGGTGAAGGGCCCGATTTTGTTGTTGGGGCCCAGGGCGCTGTCATAGCACTGGCTGGCATTGACGGTGGAGTTTTCCCCCACCGTGGTGTTTTCCAGCAGGGTGTTGGGGCCGATGACACAGCCCGCCTCAATGACCGTGTTGCCCCGCAGGATACAGCCGGGCAGGATGGTGGTACCCGGGGCGATGATGACCTCCGGGTCGATATATACGTCGTCGCTGATGAACTCAACGCCGTTTTCCAGGTGTTTCTGGAAGGTTTCGGCAAACCGCTGCTTGGCGGCCAGGTAGTTTTCTCTTGCAGTAGCCATGGTAAAGGCCCTCCTTATTATATGTCGGCCATACAGGCAGATACAGGCCAGGCCGCCCGCAGGCGGCACGGCGGCAGCACAAGGCTCCGCGGCTTCCATTATACCAGACGCCACGGAAAATGAAAAGTGAGACAGCAGTGCAGCTTCCGATGCCGAAACGGTCGTGCGGGAAACTTTTTCGAACTTTCTGCCCATTATAATTTACCTCATTTTTGGGCAAATTGCAAGATAAATGCGCAAAAATTTCGTCACTTTTTCAGCCAAAGCATTGAGCATTTTTTTAACAATCTACTGGTAATTCGGAGTTAGGTCTGTTATAATGGACTTTGCAATAAGTCCATGACTTTGCAGGCGTGTGCCATGCGTATGCGCCGGGAAGAAACCGTAGTACATATGGAGGTAAGATATGAGCAAGAAGTTCCTTTACCTGTTCAAAGAAGGTCATGACGCCTTTGGCGGCGACCAGACCACCATGAAGAACATTCTGGGTGGCAAGGGCGCCGGCCTGGCCGAGATGACCCATGCCGGCATGCCGGTTCCCCAGGGCTTCACCATCACCACCGAAGCCTGCACCCAGTATTATGCCGATCACCGCGAGATCAACGAAGAGATCCGCGCCGACATCTTCAAGTACATGGGTATCCTGGAAGAGCAGACCGGCAAGAAGTTCGGCGACATTGAGAACCCCCTGCTGGTTTCCGTCCGTTCCGGCGCCCGTATGTCCATGCCCGGCATGATGGACACCATCCTGAACCTGGGCCTGAACGATCAGGCTGTTGAGGGTCTGGCCAAGAAGACCAACAACCCCCGTTTTGCCTATGACTGCTATCGCCGTTTCATCCAGATGTACTCCGACGTCGTCATGGAACTGGGCAAGAGCTTCTTCGAAGAGCGCATCGACGCCATGAAGGAGAAGAAGGGCGTGACCCAGGACGTGGACCTGACCGCCGACGACCTGAAGGAACTGGTCAAGGAGTTCAAGGCCATCTACCTGGAAAAGCAGGGCAGCGAATTCCCGCAGGACCCGAAGGAACAGCTGATCGGCGCCGTCAAGGCCGTCTTCCGTTCCTGGGACAACCCCCGCGCCAACGTGTATCGTAAGATGAACGAGATCCCCTACGAGTGGGGC
>CAUEKL010000053.1 GCA_959018215.1 uncultured Gemmiger sp. | reverse complement strand
CCTGCAGGGTCTGGGCCAGCAGCCCCGCCCGGGCGGCGTTGAGCTGCTTTTGCAGGGTATTGCTGCGGGCGGCGGCCTCGTCGGCGGTGTGCTGGGCGGTGCGGTAGGCGGCCTGGCGGTCAGCATAGGCGGCTTCCGCCCGCTGCCAGGCGTTCCAGTCGGTGAGCAGGGCATCGCAGTCCCGGCGCAGGCCCTCAGCGGTCTGTTCCAGGGCTTCCCCCCGGGCTACCTCCGCCTCCGGCTCCCCGCAGGCGGCCAGGGCTTTGTCGGTGTCGGCCTTGCGCTGCTCCCAGCTCTGCACCGCCTGCCGGGCCTTGGCCTCGGCGGCCTGGGCGGCGGTCAGGGCATTCCGGGCGGAGCGGGCGGCGGTCTCGGCGGCGGAAAGGGCCTCGTATTTGGGGGCCAGTTCCCCTAAAGCGGAGAGGCGGGCCGCCAGCCCGGTGAGTTCCGGGCGGCGGGCTTCCACCTTGTCCCAGCCCTCCCGGCGGGCGGGGGCTTCGGCCAGCAGGGCCTTGGCCCGGGCCCGGGCGGCCTGCAGCCGGGTCTGCAAGGCGGCCGCATTGCGGGCGGTCTCGGCCTTGGCGGCGGCCGCGGTGACGGCGGCGTCCTGTTGGGTCAGAGTTTCCTCCCCGGTGCGGCAGGCTTCCTCGTCCGCCGCGATCAGCGCCCGGGCCAGGGCGGGGGCCCCGGCGGCCTTGTAGGGGTCCCGGGCGGCTTGCAGGTCGGCCAGGGCGTTACTTTCAGGGGCGGCGGGCACCGGTTCCAGACGGCCCAGCTGTAAAAGCACCGCCTCGGAGGCGGATTTTGCCTTCTGGGCGGCGTCGGCGGCTTTGGTGCGGGCGGCGTCCCCCAGTTTCTGGTAGGCGGCGGTGTCGAACACCTGGCGTAAAATCTTGGCCCGGTCGGCGCTGGAGGCGTTGAGCAGCCGGGCAAAGTCGTTCTGGGCGATCATGGAGATCTGGGCAAACTGCCTGGCGTCGATGCCCAGCAACGCGCACACCGCCGCGGTCACCGTCTTGGCGCCGGTCACCGGCTCCTCCGGCTCCCGCACCAGGGTGGCTTTGGCGGGCACAGTGGTAAAGCCCTCCCCCCGCTGCTTCTTGCGGGTCTGTTCCGGGGCGCGGGTCACGGTGTATTCCCGCCCCCGGTGGGAGAAGGTCAGCTCCACAAAGGTCTCGTCCTTGGGGTCGGCAAAATCGCTGCGCAGCATGTCCGGGGAGCGGTAGACGCCGGTGGCCTCGCCGTAGAGGGCAAAGGTGATGGCGTCGAACAGGGCGGTCTTGCCCGCCCCGGTGTCCCCGCTGATGAGAAAAAGCCCCCCATTGCCGAACCCGGTCAGGTCCAGGGTGGTGCGCCCGGCATAGGGGCCAAAGGCGCACAGGGTCAGGCGCAAGGGTTTCATGGCAGGGCCTCCTCCTTCATCTCATGCAGGGCGGCCCGCTCCTCCTGGGTGAGGGGGCGGCCGTTCATTTTGGCAAAAAAGTCGTCGAAGAGCTCCTCAAAGCTCTTCTGCCGCACCGCCGCGGCGGTCTCGGCACCGTAATCCGGGCCGGTGCCCCGGGGGGCGTAGTCCAGCCGCATGGCGTTGGGGTAGGCCGCCCGCAGCACCGCCATGGCGTCGGGCTGGGGGGTGTCGTCGGTGAGGGTGGCCCAGATGTAGTCCTCCGGGTCGGTCACCCGGGCGGGGTCGGTGAGTTCCGCCAGGGGCCCGGTCAGGTGGCGCATGGCCCGGCGGGGATGCAGGGGCAGCAGTTCGGTTTCGGCCCCGGCCCCGGTCAGGGTCACGAGGACGGCGCTCTTTTCGGCTCCCGCCTCGTCCAGGCTGTAACACAGGGGCGCCCCGGCGTACCGGATGTTTGGCGCTCCGGCGGTCTGGGGGCGGTGGATGTGACCCAGGGCCACATACTCGAAGCCGCCGTTTTCCGAAAAGCGGGCGGCGTTCACCGCGTCCAGGGTGCCGATGTTCACACCGGCCCCGGCGTTCGAAGTAGCGTTGCTCAGATCGGGGGCAATGCTCTCGCTGCCCGCGCACTGGGGCAAAGCGCCGCCGCCCAGCACCGTCTGGTGGGCCACCAGCACCCGGGCCACCCCCGTACGGCGAGGCGGCAGGGTGGCCAGGGCGGCGGCCACGGCGGTGTCCTGGTCGGTGATGGGAACGTCGGGCAGGTAATGGCGGACGGTGGCCGGGCGCACAAAGGGCAAAAGGCACACTTCCACCGGCAGGTCCCCGTCCAGGGAAACCATGCGGACCGAGCCCATGAAACGCCCGGCAATGTGTACGCCTTGCCGGGCCAGCAGGGCGGCGGCGTAGTCCAGGCGGTCGGCGCTGTCGTGGTTGCCGGACACCGCCAGCACCCGGATGCCCCGGGCGGTGAGCTGGGTCAGAAACCAGTCCAGCAGGGTCACGGCGGCGGCAGGGGGCACCGGGGCGTCGTAGATGTCCCCGGCCAGAAGGATGCCCTGCACCCCGTGTTCCTCACACAAAGCCAGCACCTGGTCCAGGATATGGCGCTGGTCCTCCAGAAAATCGAACCCGTTCACCCGCTTGCCCAGGTGCAGGTCCCCCAGATGCAGCAGTTTCATCGCCACAGTTTCTCCCATGTCTTGATGTCCAGGGTCACCCCGGGCAGCACCTCCACCGGCGCCACCCCCGCGGGGCGGAACCGGCACCGTTTGCAGAAGCCCTCGGCCTTCAGGTCCTTGGCCCACACCTGCATATACAGCCGGCTGCGGCCGTCGCCCTCGGCCAGTTTCTGGGCGTAGGCCACCACGCTGCGGCCGATGCCCCGGCCCCGGGCTTTCTCCAGCAAAAACAGGCGGCTGATGCACACCGCCCCCACCGGGCGCAGGTCCAGGGCAAAGTAGCCCACCGCCTCGCTGCCCAGATAGATGAGGAAGTAGTTCACCGCCCCGCAGTGGATCTCCTCGTCGGTCAGGTCCTCATTCTGCCAGGCTTCGGCCAGCTGGGCCGCGACCTTGGGGGTCAGCTTGGTGTAATGCTGCACAAAGATCTCCCGGGCCAGGTCGCTGACCTGGCGGATGTAGCGGGTCTTGGTCACTTGTTTGTAGGTGGCGTTCATGGTTGGTCCTTTCTGTTTGGGTGGTCAGTCTACAATGGTCAGGCTGGCCCGGGCGGGCAGACAGGCCGCCCAGTCGCCGGGTTTGCGCAGGGTGCCGAACCCTTCGCACAGATGGTCGGGGCAGGGGCTGTCCACAAAGGCGATGCCCCCGTCCTTGACCTGTAAATGAATGGTGTAAAAGCCGGTGTCCACGTCATAGGTGGCATCCTCATCAAGCGGAATGCGCATCTCCCGGGTGGGGTCGCCGTACTGGAGCACGGCCTCGGTGCCGGTGCCGCCGGACTGCCGGGCGGAATACCGCCAGAACAGCAGCCCGCCGATGACCGCCAGCACCACAGCCAGAAAAATCAGATTTTGCCGGGTGGAAGCTTTCATGGGGTGTCCTTTCGGGGTTCTTCAAAGGTGAGGGTCAGGGTCTTGCCGTCAAAGCCTGCCTCGGCGGCGGGAAAATGGGAACGTGCGGCGGCAAGACCCGGGTCCGGGTCGGTGACGGCGGCGCTGTAATGGGTCAGCCACAGCCGCCGTACCCCGGCCCCGGCCGCCAGGGCCCCAGCCTCGGAGCAGGTGGCGTGGCCGTACAGCCGGGCCTTGGGGGTGTCGGCGTCCCCGGCGTAGGTGGCGTCCATGCAGAGCAGGTCCACCTCCCGGGCCATGCGGCGCAGCTCGTCGGTGGGTTCGGTGTCGGTGGCGTAGAGGATCTGCAATCCCCGGCGGGCGGGGCCCAGCACCTGGTCGGGGGTGAAGCCCCCGGCGGGCTGCCCTGCCTGCAAACTGCGCCAGTATGCCACCGGAATGCCCAGGGCGTTGGCCTTGCCGGGGTCGAAACGCCCGGCCCGGGGTAAGGTGTAGAGGTAGGAACAGCAGGGTACCCGGTGCCTGGCGGGGAAGGCGGTGATCTGTGCCCCGCCGGGCAAGGGCAGGGTACCCCGGCCTTCCGGGAAGGTATGGCGGCCCAGGGCAAAGGGCAAGGGACCGGTCAGGGTGGCGATGGCGTCCAGCACCGAATCCAGACCCGGGGGCCCGGCCACCGTCACCGGGTCGGTGCGGCCCAGGGCCGCCATGGACTGGAGCAGCCCCGGCAGGCCGAAAAGGTGGTCCCCGTGGTAGTGGGTGAGCAGCAGGGTGTCCAGCTTGTACAGGCTGGCCCCGAACCGCTGGGCGGACACCTGGGTGCCCTCCCCGCAGTCAAACAGCAGCCCCCGGCCGTTCACCTGCAGCCACAAAGCCGCCAGCGCCCGGTCCGGCAGCGGTTTTGTGGCGCCGGTGCCCAACAAAGTCACCTGGACCATGACAAACACCTCCCCATTTTTAGAATTGACCTTTATTATACCACGGATGCCCGCCCCTGCCTACCCGCCGCCCTTGCATGGCCGGGGGCGGAGTGCTACAATATAGCAACCGACAAAATTTTCCTGAAAAAGGCAATGAGGGGGCTTTACTCCATGGCAACCATGGAATTTTCCAAGCGGCTGGACCTGTTCGGGCCGGAGATCTTTGCGGCGCTGAACGACAAGAAAATCGCGCTGGAGGCCGAGGGCCGCACGCTGTACAACCTTTCGGTGGGCACGCCGGACTTTGCCCCGGCACCCCACATCAAGCAGGCGCTGCTGGACGCCGCCGCCCAGGACGAAAACTGGAAGTACACCCTGCGGGACCTGCCCGAAATGCTGGAGGCCGTGGGTCATTACTATGAGCGCCGGTTCGGGGTCAAGGACATCACCCCGGACAAGGTCATGAGCTTTTCCGGCAGCCAGGACGGCATCGGCCACCTGGGCCTGGCCCTGCTCAACGACGGGGACACGGTGCTGCTGCCCGACCCCTGCTATCCCGTCTTCATGACCGGTATGCGGCTGGGCGGGGGCGTACCCTGGTTCTACCACCTGACGGCGGAAAACAACTTCCTGCCCGACGTGCACAGCATCCCGGAGGAGGTGGCCCGCAAGGCCAAGCTGATGATCGTTTCCCTGCCTGCGAACCCGGTGGGCAGCATCGGCACCCCGGAACTGTACAAAGAGATCGTGGATTTCTGCCGCACCTACAATATTCTGCTGGTGCATGACAATGCCTACAGCGATATCATCTTTGACGGCGCGGTGGGACACAGCGTCTTCAACACCCCCGGCGCCGAGGAGGTGGCGGTGGAGTTCTTCTCTTTGAGCAAGAGCTTCAACGTCACCGGCGCCCGCATCAGCTTCCTGGTGGGGCGGCCGGACGTGGTGGCCGCCTGCAAGAAGCTGCGCACCCAGATCGACTTCGGCATGTTCGCTCCCATCCAGAAGGCCGCCGTGGCCGCCCTGGAAGGGCCTTTGGACAGCGTCCGCGCCCAGTGCGGCGTCTACCAGGCCCGGCGGGATGCCCTGTGCGGCGGGCTGCGGTCCATCGGCTGGCCGGTACCCGACAGCCACGGCAGCATGTTCGTCTGGGCGCCCCTGCCCAAGGGCTGGCACAGCAGCATGGACTTCTGCATGGCCCTGATCCAGGAGGCCGGGGTCATCTGCACCCCGGGCTCCAGCTTCGGGCCTTCGGGGGAAGGGTACGTCCGCTTCGCCCTGACCCTGACCGAGGAGGTCATCCGCCAGGCGGTGCAGGCCATCGCCGACAGCGGTATCCTCACCGAGATCGAAAAGTAAACACAGACCGGCAGCCGCTTT
Organism: uncultured Gemmiger sp.; assembly: GCA_959018215.1. GTDB lineage: Bacteria > Bacillota > Clostridia > Oscillospirales > Ruminococcaceae > Gemmiger. Next base: position 5,926 of record CAUEKL010000053.1, on the reverse strand, counting down.
CCGGGGCAGAATGCTCCGGGAGGCGGCTTTTTTCGTTTGCTTTGGCAGCTTTCACAAAAAGAAAAAGGTTTTTTCTACGACTGCACGTGGTATGCGCACATAGTGAATAGAATTCACTTTACAAATTAAATGTGTTCAACTATAATCATGCTCATACGCTCCGCGCTTCAAAGGGGAAGCGGGAAAGCGGCCCGGCAGGCTTGCCGGGCCGCTTTCCCGCCCTCTTGGGGGCGGCGGGCAGGAATCAAGGAAGGGAAGGACGTCCATGCTCACGCTCGACAAGATCTATCACGCCGCCTTTGTACTGCGGGATGTAGCCCGCCGCACCGACCTGATTGCGGCCGAACGCCTGCACAGTGACAGCAATCTGTATCTGAAGACCGAGAACCTCCAGGTCACCGGCAGCTTCAAACTGCGGGGCGCCTATGACAAGCTCAGCCCGCTCAGCGAGGAAGAGCGGGCCCACGGGGACCTTGCCTGCTCCGCGGGCAACCACGCCCAGGGGGTGGCCCTGGCGGCCACCCGGCTGGGGATTCCCAGCGTGGTGTGCATGCCGGACGGGGCTCCCATCATGAAGGTGGAAAGCACCAAGCGGCTGGGGGCCCGGGTGGAACTGGTCAAAGGCACCTACGACGATGCCCACGACCGGGCGGTGGAACTGCAGAAGGAAACCGGCATGACCTTCATTCACCCCTATGACGATGAGCTGGTCATGGCGGGGCAGGGCAGCATCGGGCTGGAGATCCTGGACCAGCTGCCCGACGTGGAGGCCATCATCGTGCCCATCGGGGGCGGCGGGCTCATTGCCGGGGTGGCCATGGCGGTGAAGAGCCTGCGCCCGGAGGTGAAGGTCTACGGCGTGCAGGCGGCCGGGGCGGCCAGCATGTACCGGGCCTACCATGACGGGGTGTACGAGACCCTGGACCGGGTGGACACCTTCGCCGACGGCATTGCGGTCAAGACCCCCGGGGAGAAAACCTTTGAACTGATCCAGAAGTACGTGGACGACATCGTCACGGTGAGCGAGGACGAGATCGCCGCCGCCATCCTGGCCCTGATGGAAAACCAGAAGCTGGTGGCGGAGGGCGCCGGTGCCACCCCGGTGGCGGCAGCACTCTTCGGCAAGCTGCCCATCGCGGGCAAAAAGACGGTGTGTCTGGTGTCCGGCGGCAACATCGACGTGAACATCCTGTCCCGGGTCATCACCCGCGGCCTCATCATGAGCGGGCGCACCGCCAGCCTGATGATCGCCCTGGAGGACAAACCCGGCCAGCTGCTGCGGGTATCGGACATTGTGTCTGCCTGCGGGGCCAACATTGTGTCGGTCCACCACGACCGGGGCGACACCAACATGGCCATCACCAGCTGCTTCCTCAAACTGGGTCTGGAGACCCGGGACGCCGCCCAGATCGAGCAGATCAAGGCCCGGCTGACGGAGGAAGGGTTCGCCCTGGTCAGCGAGAGGGTGTAACCCGGTTTTATCTTTCGCGCTGCGGGCAGACGGCTGCTTGCCGGGGTGTCCTTCCTTTTTGACACCAAAAAGGAAGCGAAAAAGTGCCACCGTTTCGAGGCGGTGGACGCCGACCAGGGCTGTGGCCCTGGACCCGGAGATGCGGCCACCTTACGACGGCCTTCTCACCGGTCTGGGGACCGGTGAGCAAGGAATGGATTTAATACCATTTCCCGGCAGCGGTTGCTAACGGGAGTAGAGAAAGGCTCCCCTGTGTAAGGGGAGCTGGCAGCGAAGCTGACTGAGGGGTTGGAGGCCCGACGTCATTGCCTGTGAACGGAAAATACCACAGGCTCTGCAACCCCTCCGCCGCTGCGCGGCACCTCCCCTTGCACAGGGGAGGCGTTGGGAAAGAAAGCGGCGGCACCTCCCCAACCACAGGAGAGGCATAGGGGAGCCGAACAACAAAAAACGCCCCGGCATACACCGGGACGTGAAGGAATATAAGGGTTACAGCTGCACCCCGCCGGCCAGCAGTTCCACAAACTGCTTGGCCACCCGGGGACTGCGGCCCCCGGCCCGCAGGGCGAAGGCTTCGGCCCGCATCATCAGCTGGTCGGAGGGCATCTGCACCCCGCAGCGGGCGGCCAGGTCCATGACAATGGTCTCGTACAGGGCTTTATCCGGCCGCTGGAAGGTCACCGTCAGCCCGAACCGGGCGGACAGGCTCATGAGCTCCTGGCGGGTATCCCCCGCGTGGATGTCGTCCCCCGCCGTGCGGTCGGACATGGTCTCCTTGACCAGGTGCCGCCGGTTGGAGGTGGCGTACACCGCCACGTTGCGGCTGCGCCCGCCCACACTGCCTTCCAGAATGGCTTTCAGGGCGGCAAAGTTGTCGTCGTTGGAGGAAAAACTCAGGTCGTCGATGAAGAGGATGAACTTCAGCGGGTTGTCCGCCAAGTCGTCCATCAGCGCCGGCATCTGGTAGAGCTGGTGCTTCTTGATCTCCACCAGCCGCAGCCCGTCGCCCCGGAACTCATTGGCCAGGGCCTTCACCGTGCTGGACTTGCCGGTGCCCGCGTCGCCGTACAAAAGCACGTTGGCCGCCGGCAGCCCCGAAAGCAGGGCCTTGGTGTTCTCAATGATCTTCTGGCGCTCCCGCTCATACCCCGGCAGCTCGCTGAGCCGCTGGGGGTCCGGGTACCGCACCGGGGTCAGCACCCCCTCCTCCAGGGTAAAGACATGGTACCGGGCAAAGATGCCGTACCCCGCATGGGGCACCTGCCGCCGCCGGGCTGCGTACTCTTTGGCATAGACAAGCTCCGGCTCCACCTTCCAGGGCAGGGGCATCTGGTGCAGCAGGGCATCCCCGCCCTCCAGCGGCGCCAGCAGGTCCGCCAGGGTCAGCGACCCTGCTGCCTGCAAAACGCTCAGATCCCGGGCCAGGTTGCCCTCCGCCACCTCCCCGGCGCCCTGGGGCGTCTGGCTGTGACGGATGCAGAGGTTGTCGTCGTTGAGCACCAGGTCCAGCAAGACCCGGCTCCAGTTCTCCCCCCGGGGCAGCAAAGCCGCCTCAAAACCGGCCACGGCGTCGGCCAGCGGCCCGGCGTCCCCGGCATAGGCCAGCGCCGCCTTCAGCATGGCGGTGAAGCGGGTCACGGTTTCGTCCCGCAGCACCCCGCGCAATACCACCAGAGAACCCAGACGGACCGAAAGGTCACGGATGGTCATATACAAACTCCCCCTTATCAACATCCAACAGACAAATACAGGCTGACCCCAGTATAAACGCTCAGCCGCCGGTGCGCAAGGGTTTGTGAAAATTACTAAAATCCTGTTGACATCGGGCAAAAATTGCGGTACAATCCTATATACACTTTACTTAGCTAAACAGCTGAACTGCAGCGATGGGAACCAGTAACGCCCCACACCACCACCAGAGAGCTGCCGGCCGGTGCAAGGCAGCGGGCAGGCAGGGCGCGAAGTCATCCCGGAGCAGGCCCGGCGAACGTCCAGTAACCGGACCCGGACGCACCCGTTACCGTGCGGGGCTTTGAAGGAAGCCCAGTGAGCGGGCATGGACACCATGCCAAGAAGAGTGGTACCGCAGAGAGCCTACACGGCCTTTGTCTCTTGGAAACAGGGGACAAAGGCTGTTTTTTTTACGCTTTACGGGCCTGCTATTCGGCCCCATGGGTAAGAAATACGAAAAGAGGATTCCAGAGGAACGAAAGGAGTTGTCCACCATGCTGCTGACCGGCGCACAGATCTTTGTTGAAGTTCTGGTCGAACAGGGCGTTGATACCATCTTCGGCTATCCCGGAGGGGCGGTACTGAACCTTTATGACGAATTGTATAAAAGCTCTGACAGAATACAGAACGTTCTGACTGCCCACGAGCAGGGCGCCGCCCACGCGGCGGACGGCTACGCCCGGGCCACCGGCCGCACCGGCGTGGTGCTGGCCACCAGCGGTCCCGGCGCCACCAACCTGGTCACCGGCATTGCCACCGCCTTCATGGACAGCGTGCCCATGGTGGCCTTCACCGGCAACGTGGCCACCAGTCTCATCGGCCGGGACAGCTTCCAGGAAGCCTACATCGAGGGCATCACCATGCCCATCACCAAGCACAACTACACGGTGCGCAGGGTGGAGGACCTGGCCGACACCATGCGCAGCGCCTTCCGCATCGCCCAGAGCGGCCGCAAGGGTCCGGTGCTGGTGGACATCCCCAAGGACGTCACCGCCAACAAATGCGAATTCACCCCCAAGGCTCCCGAACTCATCCGCACCGTCACCCGGGTGGATGAGGAGGAAGTGAAGGAAGCCGCCGAGATGATCAACCAGGCCCAGCACCCCATCGTCTACTTCGGCGGCGGCGTGCGCAGCGCGGCGGGCTGCCAGCCCCTGCGGGACCTGCTCATCAAGGCAGGCATGCCCGCCACCCACACCCTCATGGCCGCCGGGGTGCTGGGCTACGGCGAACCCCACAACCTGGGCATGCTGGGCATGCACGGCGGCTACGCGGCCAACAAGGCCATTGCGGAAGCCGATCTGGTCCTGGCCGTGGGCACCCGCTTCTCCGACCGGGTGGCCCTGAACCCCGACACCTTCGCCTCCAAGGCCAGGATCATCCAGATCGACATCGACCCCAGCGAGATGGGCAAGAACGTGGACGTGGACCTGTGCATCGCCGGGGACGCCGCCTACGTGCTCCAGGCCATCCTGCCCTATGTGAACAAGACCGAGCACAAGCTCTGGATGGAGCAGATCCGCTCCTGGCAGAAGGTGGACTACCACCCCCTGGACAGCGAAACCGAACTGCGGCCCCACCAGCTCATCGACGAGCTCTGCCGCCAGGCCGGGCCGGAAGCCGTTTACGTCACCGACGTGGGCCAGCACCAGATGTGGGCGGCCCAGTACCTGCACCACACCAAGAGCCGCGGCTTCCTGACCAGCGGCGGCCTGGGCACCATGGGCTTCGGCTACGGCGCCGCCATCGGCGCCCAGATGGCCCTGGGCCGGGACCAGCGGGTGATCATGCTCACCGGGGACGGCTCCTTCCACATGAACCTCAATGAAGCCTGCACCGCCGTGAGCTACCACCTGCCCATCATCACCGTCATCTTCAACAACTCGGTGCTGGGCATGGTCCGGCAGTGGCAGACCAGCTTCTATGAGGGGCGCTACTCCGCCACCGACCCCCACCGCCACACCGATTTCGTCAAGCTGGCCGAGGGCTTCGGCCTCAAGGGCTACCGGGCCACCAACCCGACGGAATTCCGGGAGGCCCTGGCCGACGCCATGAAGCAGGACGGGCCCACCTGGATCGACTGCCGCATCGGCAAGGACGAGCGGGTGCTGCCCATGATCCCGGGCGGCGGCGACATCAATGACATCATCATGGAATAAAGGAGGGCTCAGCATGAAAAAGGAAACGCACAGCGGCCCGCCCGCCGATCGCCGCCGGGTCATCAGCCTGCTGGTGGACAACCAGAACGGTGTTCTGGCCCGGGTGTCCAGCCTGTTCTGCCGCCGGGGCTTCAACATCGACAGCCTGACCGTTTCGGCCACCAACGACCCCGCCGTCAGCCGCATCACCGTGGCTACCCACGGCAAGGACCAGGAGATCGAACAGCTGATCTTGCAGACCGAACGGCTGGAAGTGGCCCGCCAGGTCTTTGAACTCAATGCCGACAACAGCCTGCAGCGGGAACTGCTGCTGCTGAAGGTGGCCTGCTCCACCGCCAACCGCGCCGAACTGCGGGAGATCGCGGCGGTGTACAAATCCAAGATCATCGACCTTTCCCCCGACAGCATGGTCTTTGAACTTACCGGCAAGCCGGAAAAGATCGACGCCTTCCTCAAGATGTTCGACGGATACGAGATCCTGGAGCTCTGCCGCACCGGCGTCACCGCCCTGGAACGGGGCGGCAAGCACCAGCACATGCAGAAACCGCCCCAGGAAGTGCGGGCC
>CAUEKL010000052.1 GCA_959018215.1 uncultured Gemmiger sp. | reverse complement strand
GCCCGCAAGTGAGTGAAAGAAATCAGAGGAGGGGTTTCCCATGGCGAGAGTGTATAATTTCAGTGCCGGGCCTTCGATGCTGCCCGAAAGCGTGCTGCGCAAGGCACAGGCCGAACTGCTGGATTATCACGGATCCGGACAGAGTGTGATGGAGATGAGCCATCGCAGCAAGTGGTTTGACGATATTATCCAGAATACCGAAGCTTCCATGCGCCGTGTGCTCCGGGTGCCCGACAATTATAAGATCGGTTTCTTCCAGGGCGGCGCCACCCAGCAGTTTGCCATGGTTCCCCTGAACTTCCTGACCACCGGCACCGCCGATTACCTGGTCACCGGCAACTTCAGCAAGAAGGCCGCCGAGGAGGCAGCCAAGTTCGGCACCGCCCGCATTGCGGCTTCCAGCAAGGACAAGAACTTTACCTATATTCCCGACGTGAAGGCCATCGACTATGACCCCAACGCCAGCTACATTCACATCTGCCAGAACAATACCATCTTCGGCACCACCTTTGTGGACGTACCCCAGGTGGAAGGCATTCCCCTGGTGGCGGACATGAGTTCCATGATCTTCTCCGAGCCCACCGATGTGACCAAGTACGGGTGCATCTATTTCGGCGTACAGAAAAACGTGGCCCCTGCCGGCATGGCCGTGGCCATCATCCGGGAGGATCTGCTGGGGCACAGCGCCAAGGGCATCGCCCCGGAGACCATCCCCACCATGATGAACTACACCACCCTGCTCAAGGCGGACAGCATGTACAACACTCCGCCCTGCTGGTGCATCTACATGACCGGCCTGGTCATGGATTATCTGGAGCATGAGGTGGGCGGTCTGGAAGAGATGAAGAAGATCAACGAGGCCAAGGCCCAGGTGCTGTACGATTACCTGGACAGCCAGGACTTCTTCAAGAATCCGGTGGAAAAGCCCTACCGCAGCCGGATGAATGTGACCTTCACCTCCCCCACCCCGGAGCTGGACAAAGCTTTCTGCGCCCAGGCCGCCGACGAAGGGCTGCTGAACCTGAAGGGTCACCGCCTGGTGGGCGGCATGCGGGCTTCCATCTACAACGCCATGCCTCCTCAGGGCGTGCAGAAGCTGGTGGAATTCATGGAGAAATTCCGCAAGGAAAACGCCTGAGTTTTCAAATGCAAATCACAGGAGGGCCGAACGCCGATGTATACCATTAAAACCATGAACGCCATCTCCCCCGTGGGCCTGGCCAAGTTGCCCGCCGGGATGTTTGAGATCGACAACGATGCCGCCGCGCCCCAGGGCATTCTGGTACGCAGCGCCGACATGCACGAAGCACCCCTGCCGGAAAGTCTGCTGGCCATTGCCCGGGCCGGTGCCGGCACCAACAACATTCCCATTGACCGCTGCACCGAGGCAGGCATCGTGGTATTCAACACGCCGGGCGCCAACGCCAACGCTGTGGCCGAGCTGGTCATCGGGGCACTGGTTGGCGGCAGCCGCAATCTGCCCGACGCCATTCAGTGGGCCAAGGGGCTGAAAGGCAGCGCCACCCTGGCCAAGGACGTGGAAAAGGGCAAAAAGCAGTTTGTAGGGCCCGAACTCCGGGGCAAGACCCTGGGCGTCATCGGCCTGGGTGCCATCGGTTCCCGGGTGGCAAATGCCGCGGTGGCCCTGGGCATGGAAGTGCTGGGCTATGACCCCTACATCAGCATTGATGCAGCGTGGAGTTTGTCCCGCAGCGTGCAGCATTGCGTGGCACTGAGCGACATGCTGCCCCGGTGCGATTACCTCACCGTACACGTGCCGTACATGCCTTCCACCAAACATACCATCAACGCCCAGACCTTGGCCATGTGCAAGGATGGGGTCCGCGTGCTGAATTTTGCCCGTGGCGAACTGGTGGACACCGCCGCCATTCTGGACGGGCTGAACACCGGCAAGGTAGTTTCCTACTTCTGTGATTTCCCGGCTGAGGAACTGCTGGGTGTTCACGGTGTGTACTGCACCCCTCATCTGGGTGCTTCCACCCCGGAGAGTGAGACCAACTGCGCTGTAATGGCCGCCAACGAACTGAGCGATTACCTGCGCAACGGCAACATTACCCACAGTGTGAACCTGCCCGATGTGCAGCAGCCCCGTCTGGGCGGCCGCCGTATCTGCATGATCCACAAAAACGCCCCCGGTGTCATTTCGGCCATTACCGGCGTACTGACCGCCGCCAACCTGAACATCGAAAACATGGTGAACAAGAGCAAGAAGGATGTTGCCTACACCATGCTGGACGTGACCGGCAACCTGGATGACACCCTGGCCAAACAGCTGGCCGCCATTCCGGAAGCCATCCGGGTACGCATTCTGTAACCTTTTTCCTCCCAACATAGAAAAAACAGGTGTCTCCGGCTTGTGCAGCCGGGGGCACCTGCTTTTTTGGCTGACGGGCAGTGGGATTCAGCGGGTATACTGGGAGATCATGTGATCCAGTTCTTTCAGCGCCTTTTCGGCCCCGCGGGTCATCTTGTTCATGGTCTTGCGCATCTGGCGGCGGTCCTGGGTGGCTACATACACGGCGGCGGCGCCCATGGCAGCCCCCATAGCGGCGGTGGCCATACTGGTCATGGTGGTACTTTTCATTGATAATCCGGCTCCTTTCGGTGTGAATCTTCCCGGTTTTGCGGGATCAGTGATAGTTTTCCAAACAGATTCGCCATTATGCGTCTTTTTTTCTCCCGGGCAGTATGGTAAAATCATCTCAACCGCCCGAAAAGGGCAAAATCTCCACGAAAAGAGCGTGCGTTCCATGTCAGCTGCCCCCAAAACCGTCCTGTGCATCCACGATCTGCCCGGATTCGGGCGGGCCGGACTGTCGGTCATCGTGCCCATCCTGTCAGCCATCGGCGTGCAGGCCGTGGCACTGCCCACCGCTGTACTGTCCACCCACACCGGCGGTCTGGGAGCCCCGGCCCGGCTTTCCAGCCCGGGATACGGTCCCGCCGCCCTGGCCCATTACCGGCGGCTGGGGGTCCGGTTCGACTGCATCTATTCCGGGTATCTGAGCGAGCCGGAGCAGGCTTTACTGGTGGAGCAGGCCATGGAATACTGGCCCGACGCACTGACCGTTGTGGACCCGGTGATGGGCGACAACGGCCGGATGTACAGCGGTCTGGCCCAGGAGATGATCCCCGCTTTGTACACCCTGTGCAGCAAGGCAGACATGATCCTGCCCAACGCCACCGAAGCCGCCCTGCTTTTGGGCGAGGCGCTGCCTGCCCCAGGCACCGTAACGCCGGAAGCCGCAGCCGCCTCCGCCGAAAGGCTGACCCGGGTCTGCCCCCAGGTACTGCTGACGGGCGTCACCGCCGGGCACAGTATCGTCTGTGCCGGAGCGGACCGCAGCGGGGCTTCCTATACCGTGCGCACCCCTTTGATTCCACGGCTGTTTCATGGAACGGGAGATATCTTCGGTGCTGTGCTGGTAGGGCGCCTTTTGCAGGGCAACGTGCCCGAAGCCGCCGCCCAGGCTGCCGCCGTCTTTGTGGGGGACTGCCTGCGCGCCACCCCCGACGGTGCCGACGAACGGCTGGGCGTGTGGCTGGAAGCCGTACTGGGGCGCCTGGTCCCCAACACCTGAGAATTCCATCATTTACCATAAGGAAGTTAAACGACATGCCTGTTTTGAACATTGTACTGGTTGAACCGCAGATTCCCCAGAACACCGGCAACGTGGCCCGCACCTGCGCCGTCACCGGGGCCCGGCTGCACCTGGTGGGGCCCATGGGATTCAGGATCGACGACAAGAAATTAAAGAGAGCCGGTCTTGACTATTGGGGCCAGCTTGATATAACATACTATCAGAGCCTTTCGGACTTTATGGAGAAGAACTCCGGCCCGTTTTATTATTTTTCCTCCAAGGCGACCCACCGGCACACGGATATGCCCTATCCGGACGGTGCGTATCTTGTCTTTGGACGGGAGGACGCCGGTCTGCCCGAAGAGCTGCTGGCCGCCAACCCCGATTCCTGTGTGCGCATCCCCATGCGCCGGGGGGAGCGCTGCCTGAACCTGTCCAACTCTGTGGCAATTGGGGTATACGAAGCTCTGCGTCAGTGGAACTTTGCGGATCTGGAAACACAGGGGCAACTGACCAAATTCAAATGGAAGTGAGAGAAGTGAGTGCACCGATGGAACGTAAACTTGCGATCATGACCGATTCCAGCTGCGACATCCCGAAGGATATGGCCGAGAAGTACGGCATCGACGTTTACGACTTTCCGATCAACATCGACGGGAAGGAGTACTTTGAGCGCCGGGACCTGACCTGCGACCAGTTCTACGAGCTGATGCGCAACGCCCAGGGCGTGCCCACCACGGCCGCCATCACGGCCATGCAGTGGCTGGAGATCTACACCCGCTATGCCGATGAAGGCTACACCGACGTACTGCATGTGAGCATCAACAGCGGCGGTTCCGCCACCTACGGCTATGCCCAGCAGGCGGCTGCGCAGCTGGCGGAGGAACGCCCCGACTGCACCATGAAGATTCATCTGGTGGACAGCCATACATATTCCATGGTGTTCGGCTACTATCTGTGCGAGTGCGCCCGCAAGCTGCGCAACGGCGGTGAGCTCCACGGCTGCATTGCCGAACTGGAGCACAAGCTGGCCTGCGTGGAAGTCTGCCTGGCCGCCTACAGCCTGAAGCAGATGAAAAAGTCCGGCCGTGTTTCGGCCGCCGCTGCCTTTGCCGGCGAGCTGCTGGGCCTGCGTCCCATCATCAGCCTGAACGACGGCATCAGCCATGTGGAGGCCAAGGTCCGCGGCGACGCGGCTGTGCCGGTGGCCATGCTGAAATGGGTCAAGACCCGTGTGGACGACATGAAAAAGACCCCCTACCTCATCGCTTATACGTCCAGCACCGAAAAGCGCGATGAGCTGCTCAAGCTGTGCAAGAAGGAGTTCGGCCATGCGCCTCTGGGCGTGTTCCAGCTAGGCGGCGCCGTCAGCGCCAACACCGGGCCCGACGCCATCGCCGTGGTGTTTGAGGGCAAGCCTCGCCGTCTGGCGGACTACCAGCCTTCCCTGCCCTGACCCAATGTCTTTACGGGCCGTCACCCCCTGCGGGGCGGCGGCCCTTTTTGCTGCACGGTTTTCCTTTATGGTATCTGATTTTTGTGTGAAAAGGACGTGAATCCCATGCAGACGAGCAACACCCTGACCCTGCGGGAGTGTGTGCTGGGCGACCGCCCCTTCTACCGCCATGTGGCGGTGGTGGTCATGCCCATCATCGTGCAGAACACCCTGTCCAACGTGGTCAGCCTGCTGGACAATGTAATGGTAGGCCAGGTGGGTACCCTGCCCATGAGCGCCGTGGCCATCATCAACCAGCTTCTGTTTGTATACAATCTGGTCATCTGGGGGAGCCTGGCCGGGGCCGGTATCTTCGGCGCCCAGTTCTTCGGCCAGGGGAATATGGAGGGGGTGCGGCAGACCTTCCGCATCAAGCTGGTCACTGCCGCCATCCTCACCGCCGGGGCCCTGGTCCTGTTTGCGGCGGCGGGGACTCCGCTCATCGAGCTGTACCTCAGCGGCGATACCACACCCGCCGATGCGGCCGCCACCCTGGGTTATGCCCGCCAATACCTGTGGGTGATGCTCATCGGTCTGGTCCCCTTCGCGGTGACCCAGACCTACGCCGGCACTTTGCGGGAATCCGGCCAGACCACCCTGCCCATGCAGGCCAGCATGACCGCTATGGTGGTCAACTTCCTCTTCAACGGCCTGCTGATCTTCGGACTGTTCGGGTTCCCGGCCCTGGGCGTGGTGGGCGCCGGCATCGCCACCTCCATTTCCCGCTTTGTGGAGTGCGCCATCGTGGTGACCGGTTCCCACCGCAGTGTGGAGCGGTATCCCTTCTTTGCGGGGGTGTATGCCTCCTTCCATATTCCGGGTGCCCTGGTGCGGCAGGTGGCCGTGAAGGGTGCGCCCCTGCTGCTCAACGAATTTCTGTGGAGCGTAAGCCAGGCGGCCCTGCTGCAGTGCTACTCGGTGCGGGGCATTCAGGTGGTGGCGGCGCTGAACATCTGCAACACCATCACCGTCATCTTCAACGAGGTATTCCTTTCCCTGGGCAACGCCACCGCCATTCTTGTGGGACAGGAACTGGGCGCAGGGCGCAAGGACGGCGCCCGCCGCACCGCCTGGCGGATGATCGTGCTCAGCGCTTCCAGCTGCCTGGTCATGGGTAGCCTTCTGTCCTTGTTCAGTCCCCTGATCCCCCATGTCTACAACACCGAAATGTCCATCCGGCTGCTGGCCTCCAGCCTGATCCGGGTGGCGGCGCTGTGCATGCCCCTGTTTGCCCTTTCCAACGCCATGTACTTTACCCTGCGGTCGGGCGGCAAGACCTTTATCACCTTTTTGTTTGACAGCTGCTTCACCTGGGCCGCCAACGTGCCCATGGCCTTTGTGCTGACACGGTACACCGGGCTGGACATCGTGCTGGTCTATTTCATTGTGAACGTGCTGGACCTCATCAAATGCATCCTGGGCTTTGTGCTGGTCAAGCGCGGGTCCTGGGTGCGAACCATTGTGGAATAACCGGATTTTTCCCACAACAAACCTGCCCCGGCATCTTGCAAGGTGCCGGGGTTTTTGTTATAATAGCCCTTTGTTGAGCAACTTAGGATTTTAGGCTCCGCCGCCCGGTTTTGCACCGTGCGGCGACAAACCGGCCGGGGCTGGCGGTCCCGTATCCGGTCAAAATCTATCCGCCGGAGTATTGTACTATGATGAAATGGATTATCGTGTTCGTGGCCGCTGTGCTGGCGGTCTTTCTGGGTGTGCGTCTGGCCATGCGCCGTGACGACTCCGTACAGGGCAGCGCCCTGCGCACCAACCGGATGGTTCGCTGCGCTATGATCGCCGCCGTGTACGTGGTGCTGTGCCTGGCGCTGCAGCCCTTCAGCTACGGTGCCGTGCAGGTCCGCCTGGCCGAGGCACTGTGCCTGCTGCCGGTGTTCGGCCCGGAATACATCGTGGGCGTGACCCTGGGCTGCCTGCTGGCCAACGCCCTGGGCTCCACCGTCATTGACGTGGTGTTCGGCACCCTGGCCACCCTGCTGGCCTGCCTGGTCACCTACGCCCTGCGCAATGTGCGGATCAAGGGGCTGGCCCTGCCCGCCTCCCTGCCTCCGGTTCTCTTCAATGCCCTGATCGTGGGCTGGGAGATCAGCGTCTTTTTCTCCGACACTCCCGCCACCCTGCCCGTCACCCTGTTCAACATGCTGACGGTGGGCAGCGGGGAAGTGATCAGCTGCTGCATCCTGGGTGTGCTGCTGGTCCGTCTGATTGAAACCAACCGCCAGCTGAAAAAGCTCTTTGTGGAACCCGTCAAGCATCCCGCGGTCTGAGACCGCACCGAAAGGAGGACGTCATGCGCCCCGAACTGATTTTGTGGGACTGGAACGGCACTTTGCTGGATGATGTCGAACTCGGCCTGGATGCGCTCAACCGTCTTTTGGCCCGCTTCGGCTACCCCCAGCGGTACGACATGGCGTCTTACCGGAAGATCTTCGGATTCCCCGTACAAGACTACTACCTGCGTGCCGGGATGGATTTTTCCCGGCACCCTTTTGCTGTTCTGGCCGAAAGTTACATGGCCGATTACATTCCCCACGCCGCTGCCTGCGCCCTGGCACCGGATGCCCGGCAGGTACTGCAAACCTTTGCGGACGCCGGGCTGCGGCAGGTGATCCTGTCCGCCTCCCCGGTGGACGTGCTGGAAAGCCAGGTCCGGGAGCGGGGTATCCGCTCCTATTTTGACCGGCTGCTGGGTCTGGGCGACATCTACGCCAAGAGCAAGGTGGACCTGGGCCTTGCCTATCTGCAGGAAAGCGGCATGGACCCCGCCCGTGCGGTGATGATCGGCGATACGGTGCACGACTTTGAGGTGGCCAGTGCCATGGGCGTGCGGTGCGTGCTGCAGTGCGGCGGGCACCAAAACGCCGAAACCCTGGCCGCCACCGGTGCACCGGTCTGTGATACCCTGGGCGACGCAGCCGCCCTGATACTGGAGGAACGTTGAAATGCAGTCAAAAAGCAGCAACATCAAAGGGGCGTTTCTGACCATGTTCGGGGCCGCCTGCTGGGGCATCTCGGGCTGTACGGGGCAGTACCTGTTCACCCGGCAGGGGATGGATGCCTTCTGGCTGGCCCCCATCCGGCTGTTCCTGGCCGGGGTTCTGCTGTGCGGGTATTTCCTGGTGCGGAATCCCAAACTGCTCTTTGCCCCCTGGAACGGGCGGCGCAACATCATCGACCTGCTGATCTACGGCATTGCCGGGGTCAGCGGCTGCCAGATGCTTTACTTTACCACCATCCAGCTGGCGGGGGCCGGGATGGCCACCATTTTGCAGAACATCTCCCCGGTGTTCATCCTGATGGTGGTATGCTGGCAGGCCAGACGGATGCCCCGCGGCTTTGAGGTAGGTTCGGTCATCCTGGCCCTGGTGGGGCTGTTCTTCCTGACCACCCACGGCAGTCTGGACGGACTGGCCGTGAGCCCCGAAGCCCTGGTCACCGGCCTGTGCTGCGCTTTGTGCGTGGTGGTGTACACCGTGTGGCCCCGGAACCTGCAGCAGCAGTTTCCCACCCCGGTATTGCAGGGCTGGGCTTTCCTGGTGGGCGGCATCCTGTTCTGCCTGATCTGCCGTCCCTGGGAAAGCGGCTACGTGCCCAACGCCATGGGCTGGCTGGGCATTGCGGTGGTGGTCATCATCGGCAATGTGGTGGCCTTCTGCTGCTTCATGCAGGGCGTGAAGATGGTAGGTGCCCAGAAAGCCAGCCTGTACAGCTTTGCGGAGCCGGTGACGGCCGCCGTCATCAGCACCCTGGTGCTGGGGTCCTCCTTCACCTTCTGGGATGCGCTGGGCTTCGGGTGCATCTTCCTGATGCTGGTTCTGCTGGCGAAACCGGAACACCGTTCCGCCCACGCGCCCAAACCGGCCGAGGCCCGCACCTGAACGCTGCTGCGACAAAAGAATATGCCAAAATACACCCGCGCAAGGTTTGACACAGACCCTTGCGCGGGTGTATTATATTGGAGTGTATCAACTCGCATACGACTAAACCGACCGCCCCGCAAGGCGGCAGAAATGATAGGGGTTCGCATATGTCTTTTATGGAGAAACTGTTCGGAACGTTTTCCGACAAGGAACTCAAGCGCATCAAACCGCTGGCCGATAAGGTGCTGGCTCTGGAGCCGGAGATGCAGAAGCTGACCGACGCCGAGCTGCAGGCCAAGACCCCCGCACTGAAAGAAAAGCTGAAAAACGGCGCCACCCTGGACGAGATCCTGCCCGAAGCCTTCGCCGTCTGCCGGGAAGCCGACTGGCGTGTGCTGGGCCTGAAGCCCTACCCTGTCCAGGTCATCGGCGGCATCGTGCTGCATCGCGCCTGCATCGCCGAGATGCAGACCGGTGAAGGCAAGACCCTGGTGGCCACCATGCCCGTCTACCTCAATGCCCTGACCGGCGAGGGCGTGCATGTTGTCACCGTCAACGATTACCTGGCCAAGCGCGACAGCGAGTGGATGGGCAAGGTCTACCGCTTTCTGGGCCTGACCGTGGGTCTGGTGATCCACGCCGTCACCCCCGCCGAGCGCAAGAAGGCCTATGAGGCTGATGTCACCTACGGCACCAACAACGAGTTCGGCTTCGACTATCTGCGGGACAACATGGTGGTCTACAAGGCCAACATGGTCCAGCGCGGCCATGCCTACGCCATCGTGGACGAGGTGGACTCCATCCTCATCGACGAGGCCCGTACCCCGCTGATTATCTCCGGCAAGGGCGAGGATTCCAGCGTGATGTACAAGCGCGCCGACGACTTTGCCAAGACCCTGAAAAAGAGCGTCATCGTGGAGCTGGACGACAAGGTGGCCGCCGAAGAACAGGTGGACGGCGACTATGTGGTGGACGAAAAGCACAAGAGCTGCACCCTGACCGAGAGCGGCGTTCAGAAGGCCGAAGCCTGGTTCGGTGTGGACAACCTGGCCGACGCCGACAACATGACCCTGCGCCATTACATCGACCAGGCCATCAAGGCCCGTGGCGTCATGCACCGGGACACCGACTACATCGTCAAAGACGGCGAAGTCATTATTGTGGATGAGTTCACCGGCCGTCTGATGTACGGCCGCCGCTACAACGACGGCCTGCACCAAGCCATCGAGGCCAAGGAAGGGGTCAACGTGGCTGCCGAGAGCAAGACTCTGGCCACCATCACCTTCCAGAACTACTTCCGTATGTACAAGAAGCTGGCCGGCATGACCGGTACCGCTTCCACCGAGGCCGACGAATTCAGCGAGATCTACGGTCTGCAGATCGTCAGCGTGCCCACCAACAAACCCCGGGCCCGCAAGGATCTGCCGGACAGCGTGTACAAGACCGTCAAGGGCAAGTACGACGCTGTCATCAACCAGATCGTGGAATGCCATGAGAAGGGCCAGCCCGTGCTGGTGGGCACCGTCAGCGTGGAAAAGAGCGAGACGCTGTCCAAGATGCTGAAGGCCCGCGGCGTGCCCCACAATGTCCTGAACGCCAAGCACCACGAACGCGAGGCCGAGATCGTGGCCCAGGCCGGCAAACAGGGTGCCGTGACCATCGCCACCAACATGGCCGGTCGTGGTACCGATATCATGCTGGGCGGCAACGTGACCTACATGGCCAAGGCCACCCTGCGCAAGGAACTGGAGCGCAAGCTGGCCCAGGACGATGAAAAGAGAGAAGCCGAGTACCAGGCAGCCCGCGCCGCCGCCAAGGCGGCCGACCAGCCCCTGCCCGAAAAGCCGGCGCCGGTGGATCACACCGCCCGCCTGGACATGCTGCTCACCGAAGCCGACGGCCATGCCGACACCGAGGACGCCGAGATCCTGGCCGCCCGCAAGCGGTTTGACGAACTGGTGGCCGAGTACGAGCCTGAGGTGAAGGCGGAAGCCGAAGCCGTGCGCGCCGCCGGCGGTCTGTTCATCATCGGCACCGAGCGCCACGAGAGCCGCCGTATCGACAACCAGCTACGCGGCCGTGCCGGCCGTCAGGGTGACCCGGGTGCTTCCCGCTTCTTCCTGAGCCTGGAAGACGACCTGATGCGCATCTTCGGCGGCGAGCGGGTACAGAATATGATGAACTCCCTGGGCATCGACGAGGACATGCCCATTGAGAACAAGCTCATCACCAACACCATCGAGAGCGCCCAGAAAAAGCTGGAAGCTTCCAACTTTGCCATCCGTAAACAGGTGCTGCAGTACGACGATGTCATGAACCAGCAGCGCGAGATCATCTACAAACAGCGTCAGATGGTGCTGGACGGCGAGGATATCTCGGACAAGCTGCACGAGATGATGCGGGAGTCCATTGACGAGAGCTGCAACTCCTTCCTCAGCGGCGATGTGCCGGATGACTGGGATTTTGCCGCCCTGCGCCGCCATTACATGAACTGGCTGTGCCTGCCCACCGACTTCAACTACTCCACCGAGCAGCTGAACAGCGTCACCAAGGAAGAGGTGGCCAAGACCCTGTACGACCGGGGCATGCAGATCCTGCAGGCCAAGGAAGCCAAGTACGGCTCCCAGACCATGCGGGAACTGGAACGCATCTGCCTGCTGCGCAACGTGGACAGCAAGTGGATGGACCACATCGACAACATGGACCAGCTCAAGCAGGGCATGGGCCTGCGCGGCTACGGCC
>CAUEKL010000051.1 GCA_959018215.1 uncultured Gemmiger sp. | reverse complement strand
GGCCATTGCCTGGGACGAACGGGCCCCCACCTTCCGACACAATGCCTATGACGGCTACAAGGCCACCCGCCACGGTATGCCCCCCGAACTGGCCGAGCAGATGCCGGTGATGAAGCAGCTGCTCACCGACCTGGGGTTTGCCCAGGTGAGCCTGGCCGGATGGGAAGCCGACGATATTCTGGGCACTCTGTCCGCCGCCTGCGAGGCCGCCGGCGGGCAGACCCTGCTGGCCACCGGCGACCGGGACAGCCTGCAGCTGGTGGACGACAATACCACTGTACTGCTGGCCACTAACAAGGAGACCCTGGTCATGGACCCGGCCGCCATCCGGGAAAAGTACGGGGTGGAGCCCCTCCAGCTCATTGAAGTGAAGAGCCTGATGGGCGATTCTTCAGACAACATCCCGGGCGTGCCGGGCATCGGTGAAAAGACCGCCCTGGCCCTGGTGCAGAAGTTCGGCAGCCTGGAAGGGGTGTACGAGCATCTGGAGGACAAGGCCATCAAGCCCAAGCAGCGGGAAAAGCTGGCGGCCTCCCGGGAGATGGCCGATTTGTCCCACATGCTGGGCACCATCCGCCGGGATGCGCCCATCGACACCGACCCCGAGCATTACCGCCGGGCCAAAGGCGACCCCGCTGCCGCCGCCAAGCTGCTGGCGGAGCTGGAGATGCACAAGCTGGCCGCCCGCTGGGGACTGAACGAGGCGGAATCCGCCGAAACACCCCAGGCCGAACTGCCCAAAGTGGCCCCTTCTCCCCTGCCGCTGGTGCCGGAGGGCCGGTATTATCTGGCCCGCACCGCCGGCAAAGAGGGCGGCGCCTGGTACGCTGTGCAGGGCAGCGAGGTGTTCGCTCTGGACGAAAGCCGCCTGCCCGGGCTGCTGGATGGGAATGCCGAGCTGTTCGTGTTTGATGCCAAGCCCCTCTACCGCCTGGCTCTGGAAAAGGGCGGGGTGGGAGCAGCCATCCGGTTTGACGGCAAGCTGGCGGCGTATCTTCTGAACCCTTCCGCCAGCGACTACCAGGTGGCCCCTCTGGCGGCCGAGTACGGAGTCAGCCCCAGTTTCGCCTGTGAGGAATACCCCGACGCCGGCGTGCTGGCCGCCGTGTGTGATACCCTGGCCAAACATCTGGACGAGCAGGGGCAGCACAGGCTGCTGGCCGAGATGGAACTGCCCCTGGCCCGGGTGCTGGCGGACATGGAACGCATCGGCTTTGCAGTGGACGCCGAGGGCATCCGTGCTTTCGGGGACAGTCTGCGGGCAGAACTGGACGGGATTCTGCGGCGCATCTACGACGCCGTGGGGTACGAATTCAATCTGAACAGTCCCAAACAGCTGGCCGAAGCCCTGTTTGACAAGCTGGGGCTGCCGCCCCGCAAAAAGACCAAGAGCGGGTATTCCACCGACGCCGAGACGCTGGAAAGCCTGCGCCCCTACAGCGAAGTGGTGGACGACATCCTGAAATACCGCACCTATGCCAAGCTCCTTTCCACCTATGTGGAAGGACTGCTGAAGGCCCAGGGTCCGGACGGACGCATCCATTCCACCTTCATCCAGACGGAAGCCCGCACCGGGCGGATCAGCTCCACCGAGCCCAATCTGCAGAACATTCCCATCCGCACCGAGCTGGGCAGCCGTCTGCGGGGCTACTTTGTGGCCGGGGAGGGCTGTACCCTGGTGGACGCCGACTACTCCCAGATCGAGCTGCGGATCCTGGCCCACATCACCGGTGACGAGGCCATGTGCCACGCCTTCGCCTCCGGGGCAGACATCCACCGCTCCACCGCAGCCAAGATCTACCACATTCCGGAAGAGGAAGTCACCCACGAACTGCGCAGCGCCGCCAAAGCCATCAACTTCGGCATCATGTACGGCAAGGGAGCTTTTTCTCTGAGCAAGGATCTGAACATTCCCGTAAAGGAAGCCGACCGGTTTTTGCAGACCTATCTGAACACCTTCCCCAGCGTGGACGGCTATATGAAGGACTGCATCGCCCACGCCAAGGAAAAGGGCTATGTGGAGACCCTCTTCGGCCGCCGCCGTCCTTTGCCCGAGCTGGCCAGCTCCAACTTCCAGGTGCGCAGTTCCGGGGAGCGGATGGCCCGCAACACCCCTATCCAGGGCACAGCCGCCGATATCATCAAACTGGCCATGGTCCATGTGTGGCAGCGGCTGCGGGACGAGGGACTGCGGTCCCGGCTGCTGTTGCAGGTACACGACGAACTGATCGTGGAAGCGCCGCTGGAGGAAGTGGAACAGGTCAAGGCCCTGCTGAAGCAGGAGATGGAACAGGTGGTACAGTACCGCGTGCCCCTGACCGCCGAGGTGGGCACCGGCAAGACCTGGCTGGAAGCACACTGATACTATAAAGAGGACTGGAAGAATTATGTATATACTGGGATTTGAATCCACCTGTGACGAGACCGCGGCCGCCGTGGTCAAGGACGGGCGGGAAGTCTGCTCCAACGTCATTGCCACCAGCGTGGCTGAGCAGGCTTTGTACGGCGGTGTGGTACCGGAGATTGCCAGCCGCCGCCATGCGGAAAACATCAGTGCTGTGGCCAAGCAGGCTCTGGCCGACGCCAACCTGACCATGGCGGACATCGATGCAGTGGCCGTGACCTTCGCCCCGGGGCTCATCGGTGCGGTGCTGGTGGGGGTCAACTTTGCCAAGGGCCTGGCCTATGCCACCGGCAAGCCGCTGGTGCCGGTGCACCATCTGCGCGGGCACATTGCGGCCAACTATCTGACCCATCCGGAGCTGAAACCGCCTTTCCTGTGTCTGGTGGCCAGCGGCGGCCACAGCCACATTGTGCTGGTGCAGGACTGGTGCCGGTACCAGATCCTGGGCCGCACGGTGGACGACGCCGCCGGAGAAGCCTTCGACAAGGTGGCCCGTACCCTGGGTCTGCCCTACCCCGGCGGGCCCAGCGTTTCCCAGGCAGCCCGCACCGGCGATCCCCATGCGTACCGCCTGCCGGTGCCTCATGTCCAGGGCAAATACAACGTGAGTTTTTCCGGCCTCAAGACCGCCGTCATCAACGAGGTCCACAACGCCCAGCAGAAAGGCGAAACGGTGAGCGTGCCCGACATGGCCGCCAGCTTCCAGGAACGCATAGCCCAGATTCTGGCCAAGAAACTGCTGGCCGCCGCGGCCGACACCGGCGCCAAGACCGTCTGCCTGGCAGGCGGTGTGGCAGCCAACGGCCGCCTGCGCCAGTTGGTGAACGACGGGGTGCAGAAGCTGGGCGCCAAGGTGTATCTGCCCGAGCTGAAATACTGTGGTGACAACGCCGCCATGATCGCGGCGCAAGGCTATTATGAGTATCTGGACGGCAATCTGGCCGACTGGACCCTCAACGGTCTGCCCACCCTGGAGATCGACTACCGGTGAGGGGTTGCGTTCTACGGCCATCTATTGTAAAATATGGGATTGTAACATTCGATTTGGGGTGTCATTATGTCTGAAGAAAAATTTTCCAATTTTATAACCGAGGTCATCGACGCTGATCTGGCCGAAGGCAAGGTCAAGGAGATCCACACCCGGTTCCCGCCGGAGCCCAACGGCTACCTGCATATCGGTTCCGCCAAGGCCATCTACATCAACTACATGGTGGCAAAAACCTACGGCGGCAAGTTCAATCTGCGCTACGACGATACCAACCCCGCCCGGGAGGACAACGAGTATGTGCAGAGCATCCTGCGCGATCTGAAGTGGCTGGGCGCCGAGCCCAACGGCGGCATCTTCTACGGCAGCGATTATTTTGAAAAGTGCTACGAATACGCCGAGAAGCTCATCCAGGAAGGCAAAGCCTATGTGGACGACCTGACCCGTGAGGAGATGCAGGAGTACCGTGGCAACGACGCAGGCAAGCCCAGCCGTCCTTCCCCCTACCGGGACCGTACCCCGGAGGAAAACCTGGACCTGTTCCGCCGCATGCGCGCCGGTGAGTTTGCCGACGGGGAAAAGACCCTGCGGGCCAAGATCGACCTGGCCAGCCCCAACATGAACCTGCGTGATCCGGCCATCTACCGCATCAAGCACGTGCATCATCACCGCCAGGGAGACAAGTGGTGCATCTATCCCCTGTACGACTTTGCCCATCCCATTCAGGATGCCATCGAGGGTATCACCCACTCCCTGTGCAGCCTGGAATTTGAGAATCACCGTCCCCTGTACGACTGGGTCATCCAGAACGTGTTCGGCGGCGAGTTCCCCAAACAGCGTGAGTTTGCCCGTCTGAACGTGACCAACACCGTCATGAGCAAGCGGTATCTGCGGGAACTGGTGGAAAAGGGCATTGTGGACGGCTGGGACGATCCCCGCATGCCCACCCTGTGCGGTCTGCGCCGCCGCGGCTACACCCCCACCAGCATCTTTGAGTTTGTGCGGGGCGCCGGCATCTCCAAGGCAGACAGCCTGGTGGATATGCGCCAGCTGGAAGCCGTGCTGCGTGCCGAGCTGGAGCTGAGTGCCCAGCGCCGTGTGGCGGTTCTGGACCCGGTCAAGCTGATTATCGACAACTACCCCGCCGATCAGTGCGAATATTTTGACCTGCCCAACAACCCCAACCGGGAGGCCAACGACAGCACCACCCGGCAGGTTGCCTTTACCAAGGAGGTCTGGATCGACCGCAGCGACTTCTTTGAGGTGCCGCCGCCGAAGTTCAAGCGCCTGACCCTGGGCAGCGAAGTCCGCCTGATGGGGGCTTATCTGGTGCGCTGCACCGGTGTGGACAAGGATGCGGAGGGCAACATCACCGCCATCCATGCCGAAGCTGATCTGGAGACCCGCAACGGCAATCCCGCCGATGGCCGCAAGGTGCGCGGCACCATCCACTGGGTGAGCTGCGAGCACTGCGTGGACGCCGAGGTGCGCCTGTACGACAAGCTGTTTACCGAAGCCAACATGAACAGCATCCCGGACGACGCCGACTTCAAGGATTACCTGAACCCCGAAAGCGTCACCGTTGTGTCTCACGCCAAGCTGGAAGAGAGCCTGGCGGGCGCTCAGCCCGGCGAGCGGTTCCAGTTCGTGCGCACCGGCTACTTTACCCCCGACAGCCACAATCCTCATGTGTACAACCGCATTGTGACCCTGAAGGACAGCTTCAAGCTGGGCTGATTGTTTATTACAGAAAAAAAGCCGCCGGTACCTGTTCGCACCGGCGACTTTTTTGTTCCGAAAACCAAAGGACATACCGGATATCCGGGAATAATCGCAAAAGGCCCCCGCTTGACAAGCGGGGGCCTTCCCTTTTTACTTTCCTTTACACTTTCCCGAATGGTTTTGGGAGCGAAACATCAGCGCTTCTTGCCGCGCAGGGCATAGACGGCGCCGAACAGTCCGCCGCCCACCAGGACCAGGGCTCCCAGCGCAAAGGCCAGAATCCGCACCCAGGCCGGTTTTTCCTGGTTTTCCTGCAACCGGTTGTTTTCCAGGGTTCCCTCAGTGGAAAGGTCCTGCTGCGGGTCCCGGGTTTCTTCCTGGGGCGCCGGCTTTTCTGCATCGTCGCGCGCCTCTTCCGTCGGCTGCTGCGTCCCTGCCACCTCTTGGCGTTCCGGCGCTATGGCCGGTACGTTGCCGGTGGCGTGAACCGTCACCTCCGGGGCTGCGGTCACAGGCTGCGGAACAGAAACTGCCGCAGTTGCCTGCTCCACCCGGTTATTGGAGACCGACTGGCTGTTGGCGGTGCCGGACGTACCGGCAGAAGAGGTCGTCCCGGAAGAGCCGGTCCCGGCAGGCGGCGTAGCAACAGGTTTCGTTTCCGGGGCCTGCCAGACCGCATACAAAGTCACCGTGGCGCCGTCCTTTTCGGTCAGGGCGCTGACGGCGGCTTGATCGGCAAATTCCACCTTGCCGCCCGGCGTACGGGACCAGCCCAGGAACTTGTGGTCCGCCCGGGTATACAGGTTGGCGGGCAGGTCGGTCTGCTGGTCATAGGTCAGCTCAATTTTGGTTGCTTCCATGGCGTCGGCGTTCTCGGCTCCTGCCCCGTCAAACACAACGGTATAGCGAATAGGCTCGAACTCCGCCGTCAGGGACAGGGCCTGGGTCACCAGGGTACTTTCCTGCCACGGGCTGCCGTGCTCATCCTTCCAGCCCAGGAACTTCCAGCCGGCGCGCTGAGGCGCGGGAATGGACAGCGTCGTGCCCAGGCCGTTCTGGTACTGGTACTGGGTTCCTTCCACCGTGACGGTCACGTCCGTCTTCTGCCGGGTCCACACCGCATACAGGGTCACGGTATCGCCGTCCGTGACCGAAAGGCGGCTGATGTCGGCCTGGTCGCCGACCACAGGGGAACCGTCCGGCGTGAACGACCAGCCGGCGAAGTCATGCCACTGCCGGGAATAGTCATTTTGCGGCAGATTCTGCACCTGGTCATAAGTGACCTGCATTTCGCTCATGTTGCCGCCGTCGGCATTGTTGCCATCCAGCTTCACGGTAAAACGGGCGGCGCGGTAGCGGGCAGTCAGTGTCATATCCTCTTCCACCACATCGGAGCCCTCATTCCAGAGCTGACCTCCGTCGGTGTACCAGCCTTCAAACACATAGCCGGTACGATGAGGTGCCGCGGGCAGCCGGATGGTACTGCCGTATTCCACCGTCATGCGGTTCGGCGCAGGGCTTACGCCGGAAAACGACACGGTATGCCGGTCCTTTTCCCACACGGCATACAGCTGTGCCGGCTGCCCCAGCGCGGCGGCCAGCTGGCTGGGGCGGTCATAGGTGATGGTTTTGTCCGCCTTGAGCCACACAGACCCGCCCTGGATGGTGGACCAGCCAATCAGATGATAATGGTCTTTGGTCAGTCCGGTTGTCACGGAGACCGCCTGGCCGTAGTTGGCCTTGAACTGTTCGCTCCTGCCGTCACCGTCATAAAGAGTGATGTTGAACTCGGTGCCGGAATAATCCTTATACTTCCACTGGGCCACCAGTTCCAGCCGGGCTCCGTCCACGTCGGTCAGATTTTTCACCTGCTGCCGGGCCTGATACAGGGTGCCGTTGAGTTTCCAGCCGGCAAATTCCCGCTCGGAATCCTGGGGCACAAAAGCACAGTCCGGCAGGGACACAAGCTGGTCGTAGGTTGCTTCCAGATCGCCCACCGGGCCGCCGGAAGCAGGCTCGCCGCCCGCAGAGAAGGTCAGCGTATACCGGATAGCTTCGGCCTTGATGTACAGCGTCTGGCCGCTGCAGGCAATGGTGCCGTCTGCCGGCTGCAAGGGCTGCTTACCGTCTGCATCGTTATACCATTTGAGCTGATAGCCCACCTGTTTATCGGCAGGCAGACGCTGTTCCGCCAGCTGCGATTGCCAGTCCACCGTACCGCTGCTCGGCAAAGTAATGCTGGTCAGGTAGTTTTCATTGACCGAGAAAGCACGTCCTTTATCCAGAGGGCAGCTGCTCAGATTCAGGGTAGTAAGGCGGTTGTTGTCCGCCCACAGGTTGACCAGCGCCCGCATATGGGAAACATCCAGACCGGTCAGGGCGTTATCCGCCACATTCAGCACGATCAGTGTATCGTTGCCGGTACTGGCAGGCAGCGTGATGCTGGTAAGCCGGTTATTGTTGACCGCAACGGTCTGCAGCGCCGTATTAGAGGAAAGGTCCAGCGCAGTCAGCGCGTTCCGGCTGGCATCCAGGGAGGTCAGCGCCGTAAAATGGGCAATTCCTTCCAGGCTGGAAATGCCCTGTCCCTGAACCGAGATATTTTTCACTGCCGCTGTCTCTTCCGGAGAAAGGGCGCCGTCCAGATCGGTATCAAAGGATTTCAGGTATTCCCGGAAAGCCTGATCCGGAAAATTGATCTCATCCAACCGCAGGCCGCCCGCATTCTGCACCGCCGGCTGCTCGTCTTGGGAAAGTGTCTTTTCCGTCATCCCGGCCGCAGCGTCCTGATCAGCCGGGGCAGTCTGTGCAAGGATCGCGGGCATTGCTGCCGTCTCTTCCTTTTCTTCGGACACTGCAGCGGTCTCCTCTTCAGGCAGCTTCTCCCCTTGCAGGGCCTCCGCCGGCTCTTCCGTTTTCAACTCCTCACCAGCGTTCTGCGGTTCTTCCGCGGCGGAATCCTCAGCAGGAAGTTCCTCTTCAGATATCTCTTCGGATACCGCCTCGGGCGCTTCTCCGGGCACTTCTTCGGGCACAGTCATCTTTGCCTCATCGGTTTCGACGGTTTCCTCTTCGGAAACGGCATCCGGCCCGGCCTGCTCTTCCAAAAGAGGGTCGATCAAAACGGGGTCCGTCATGTCTGCCGAATCGTCAAAGTCAGCCAAAACCGGCTGAACGGTCACACTAAGACAAATCATCAGGGCGGTCAGCGCCGCCAACGCACGTTTCGCTCTCATGGGGTTCTCTCTTTCTTTTTTCGTATTTTCGTTGTTTTAAGCAAGAGTTTCCCTCTGTTCTCAGGGCGGGAACGTCAGCCTAACGGTCACAGTATAACAGTATTACTATTGCATTTCAATATTTTGTGACCATTTCTGGAATAAATCGGCATAAGATACAATTTTATGGCTGGTTGATCCTTCCAATCCGTCTAAACGGCAAGGATTTCCATGTTTTTTCCTGCGCTGGCAGGTTGTTTTTCCTGTCAGGGTATGCGGCAGTCGTCCCGTGCAGGCACATCCGCAGGCTCTGCCGCACTTCAGAGGACCATACCGCACCGGGACAATCTTCGAAAAGCCGAAACGGCAACAAAAAAAGAGCCAGAAACGAACATCTGTCATTTCTGGCTCTTTTGGCGGAGTAAGAGGGATTTGAACCCTCGCGGCCCGTTAAGACCCTACGCCCTTAGCAGGGGCGCCTCTTCGACCTCTTGAGTATTACTCCAAGTCAAAGTGATCAAACTATTCACTTTTTTCAAAAAATGGCGGAGAGGATGGGATTCGAACCCATGGTCCGCTCGCGCGAATCGCTGGTTTTCAAGACCAGTTCCATAAACCACTCGGACACCTCTCCATAGTGGCTCCACCACAATGCGAGATATAGTTTACCACAGGGTTCGGCCTCTGTCAAGGGTATTTTTCCTTTTATTTTTTGAATTCTCAAAAATGCCTCCTCCTCTCCGCTTGCAATGCGGCGACCTACCCTATATACTAAAGGACAGGAAATGGAAGGAGGACGCCGTAATGCGTTTGTTTGATGTTCTGGGGCCGGTGATGACCGGACCGTCCAGCAGTCACACCGCCGGTGCGGTGCGCATCGGGCTTACAGCCCGCAAACTGTTGGGAGAACAGCCCACCCAGGCGGAGATCCTTTTGCACGGCAGCTTTGCCGCCACCGGCCGCGGCCACGGCACAGACAAGGCGCTGGTGGCCGGGCTTCTGGGCATGCAACCGGACGATGAAAACATTCCCCGCAGTTTTGCACTGGCGCATGAAGCCGGCATGCTGTTTACGGTGGGCACCATCAACCTGCGCGGCGCCCATCCCAACACGGCACTGCTGCATCTGCGCGGCAAGGACGGTCACAAGCTGGAGGTCATGGGCTCCTCCATCGGCGGCGGACGGATCAATATCTGCCAGATTGACGGGATTACCACCAACTTTGGGGCTGATCATGACACCCTGATTGTCCACAATCTGGACACGCCGGGTCATGTGTCCGCCGTGACCACCTGCCTGAGCGAACACCATATCAATATTGCCACCATGCAGCTGTATCGCTCCACGGCCGGAGGATATGCCGTGATGGTACTGGAATGCGACCAGCCGATTCCTTCTGATATCGTGGAAGAGCTGCGCCGCATGCCCGGCATTGTAAAAGTGACAAGTCTGAATCTGTAAAGGAGAACAAGATGGCATATACATCGGTGCGGGATCTGCTGAACGCCTGCAAAACCGAAGGAGCACCCCTGGACGAGGTGATCCTGCGCAGTGACCTGGGAGAAAGCGGCCTGACGGAGGACGAATCCCGGGCCGAGATGCGGCATCTGTGGCAGGTGATGACCGAAACCAGCCGAAATTACCGGGCCGAGGACCGCTCGGCCAGCGGATTTGCGGGGGGCGATGCCGCCAAGGTGGAAAAGGCGGCTGCCGCCGGGCTGCTGTACAGCGGCGGGTATTACGCCGAAGTCATTGCCGAAGCACTGAAAACCGCCGAGTGCAACGCCTGCATGAAGCGGATTGTGGCGGCTCCCACGGCGGGCAGCTGCGGGGTTCTGCCCGCTGTTCTGCTGCCTCTTTGGCGGTCCGGTGTCTGTGATGAAGATGCCGTATGCCGTGCCCTGTACGTAGCGGCCGGGTTCGGGCAGGTCGTGGCGGCCCGTGCCACCCTGGCCGGGGCCGAGGGCGGCTGTCAGGCCGAAGTGGGGGCCGCCTCCGCCATGGCCGCGGCGGCTCTGGTCCACCTGAAGGGCGGCACTGCCGAAGCCTGCGCCGAGGCCTTTGCCCTGGCCCTGACCAACCTGGAAGGACTGGTCTGTGATCCTGTGGCCGGTCTGGTGGAACTGCCCTGCATCAAGCGCAATGTCATCGGTGCGGTGAATGCGGTTTCTGCCGCCGATATGGCTCTGGCCGGTGTGGTAGGACATATTCCCGCCGACGAAGTTATTGACGCCATGGCCGAGGTGGGGGCCGCCATGAGCCGGGATCTGCGGGAGACCGGTATCGGCGGTCTGGCCGGAACCCCCACAGGGCAGGCTATCCGGGAGATCGTGACCATGGCCGGGGAAAACGAATGAGGGTTTTCCTCTTTTGAAACAGGAAAGGAAGTTCTGCATCATGGAAAATCAGTCCGCCACGCCTTCCCGCCGCAGTCGTATTTGGCAGCGTATTGCAGCCGTTCTGGTGGTTCTGGCCTGCCTGGCCGGCATCCGCCTTCTTATGGGAACCAGGCAGATGATGTATCTTTCCGCCCGGGATATTGCCCGGATCGAGGTGGCCATTACCCCGCCGGGAACCACTCTGACCGCCACCGGCGACGACGCCGCCGAAGCGGTAAAGATCCTGAGCAAAACCGTGTGCTATACCCAGCAGAAAGAAGAGGTTGCCGGGCAGGCCGTAACTCTGACTATTTACAAGCACGACGGTACCGCCATGACGGTAATCTCCTGCGGCGATCATGTCACCATTGACGGCAAAGGCTACCGCGCCCGCCTGTCCGATGGGGAAGCACTGGCCGCCTGGGCCCAGGCACTGGCCGACAAGCAGGTTCAGTCGTAATCGTATTCAGGGCTTTCGGCCGCCCGGCTGTCCAGATAGCGGGCCAGCCGCTCCATGTCGGTGAAGCTGACCCGGCCGGTGTCGGCAAGGGCTCCCAGCATGGCCCGCAGATCCCCGCCGTACAGTCGCTGCAGGTGGGCCGCACTGACCGCCCCGCAGTAAGTGACCCGGCGCACCAGCGGCGTGTAGATGTTTTTGTTGCCCTGCTTTTCCGACCGGACAAAATGCTTGTTTTCCAGCCGGAGCAAGAAATTGAGCAGCGTGGAATCTGCCCACCGGCAATCAGCCGGCAGCCGGGCTGCAATGTCCCGCCGGGCAGCGGGTCTGCCACAGTTCCACAGAGCGGTCATGACCTGTTCCTCACTGTGCGAGAGCGTTTCCATTCTTAAACGGCCTCCGTTCTTTTACATTTGTGGTTGTTGTTCTGCATTTTATTTTACATTTGTAGTAGATATTTTGACAAGACGAAAATGTGCACAAAGTCAGCTGCATATTTTCGTCTATTATTCTGCCTTTGTTTTTCCATTTGTAAAAGATATTGTTCTTGTATGCTGCACATGTGTCCCCCCTGT
>CAUEKL010000050.1 GCA_959018215.1 uncultured Gemmiger sp. | reverse complement strand
CCTAATGGCGGAAGAAGAGGATGGCGCGTTCCACCACGTCCAGCACTTCCTCCTCAGAGGTGAAGATCTTGTCCAGGGGATGGCCATGGGCCACCTTCTTGCCCCAGCGGCCGCCGATGTAGATCTTGTAGCCGTCCATGAACTCCTCGGTCACGCCGAAGGGGCACTTGCCCTTGCAGCGGCCGCAGTGGTTGCAGGCATCGGGATCAATGTGCAGCACGCCGTTTTCCAGCTTGGCCACATGGATGGGGCAGTTCTTCTCCACCTGGCAGATCTTGCAGTTGCGGCACTTGGCGGGGTCGATCATGGGAACCCGCTGGCCCACGATGCCCAGGTCATTCAGATCGGGCTTGACGCAGTTGTTGGGGCAGCCGCCTACGGCGATCTTGAACTTGTGGGGCAGGGTAACGTTGTGGTAGCCGATGTAGAAGCGCTCATGCAGCTTCTCGCTCAGACCGAAGGAATCCAGCAGGCCGTACTGGCAGGTAGTACCCTTGCAGGAAACCACCGGGCGCACCAGAGAACCGGTGCCGCCGGTACGCAGGCCCGCCTGCTGCAGGTATTCCATCAGGTCTTCCAGGTTGGCGTAAGGCACGGCCTGGATCTCCAGGGTCAGACGGGTGGTCATGGTGACCTCGCCGGAGCCGAACTTTTCGGCGGCTTCGGTGATGGCCCGCTGTTCCGCTGCGGTGATCTTGCCGTTGCGGGTGATGACGCGGACGTTGAACACATCCGGATACCGCTTGTCCTGCAGGCAGCCCAGGCCCTTGACCCGCTTGATCTCCTCGGGGGTCAGGGTGGCCTTGGTGACCGGGACCTTCACCTTGTTGAAATAGGCGCCGCCTTCCAGCACGCGGGTGTTGGTGTAGCCGAAGCTCTTCAGGCGGTTCTGCAGGAAGTAGCCGCGCTTTCCCTTGGCGCAGACCAGCAGCAGCTTGGCGTCCTTGTCCAGACCCTCGATGGGGCCGGTGACCTGGGACAGGTTGACCCAGCGGGCGCCGGGGATCTTGGCTTCGGGCTGCACGTCGATGACCTGATAGTCCGCAGCGGCGCCGGCGGCGTACTCGGCGGGGGTGAAGGTCTCAAAGGCGCCGGAGAGCTTGTTCTCCAGAATGTAGCAGGCCTGCACAAAGGGATGGATGGCGGTGGAGAAGGGCGGCGCGTAGGCAAAGTCCAGGGTGTTGAAGCTTTCCAGGGTAGCGCCCAGGGAGATGCCGGTGACGGCGATGTCCACCATCTTGTCCACAGCGCCCGCACCCAGCACCTGGATGCCCAGCAGCTTGTGGGTGTCCTTGTCGGCGATGAGCTTGGTGACGAAGCTGTCGGCCCCCGGATAATAATGAGCCTTGTCGTCGGTGACGCAGATCACGGTGACGGGGTCAAAGCCCGCGTCCTTGGCCTGGGCTTCGGTCAGACCGGTGCGGCCGGCGTTCAGGCCGTCCAGCAGACGGACCACGCCGGTGCCCAGGCAGCCGCCGTACGGGCTTTCATGGCCGGCCAGGTTGCGGGCCAGGCAGCGGCCGGTGATGTTGGCGGTAGAACCCATGGCGGACCACTGGGGGGCGCCGGTGAGGGCATTGAACACCATGGCGCAGTCGCCCACGGCATAGACGTCGGGCAGATTGGTCTGCTGCTTGTCGTCCACCTTGATGGTGCCCTTGAACATATCCAGACCGGAGTTGGCCAGGAAGGCGGTGGCCGGGCGGATGCCGATGGCCAGCACCACCATGTCGGCGGGGATGGCCCCGGCGTCGGTGGTGATGCCGGTGGCCTTGTCGGTGCCGGTGATGCCCTGCAGGGCGGTGCCGGTCATGACCCGCATGCCTGCTTCCTGCAGCTTGCGCTTGACGTAGCCGGCCATTTCGGGGTCAAAGATGTTGGGCATGAGCTGGTTGGCCATATCCACCACCGTGACCGAAACGCCCTTGGCCATGAGGTTTTCGGCCACTTCCAGGCCGATGAAACCGCCGCCCACAACCACCGCGCGGCGGCAGGCGTTCTTGTCCACGTAATCCCGGGCGGCGATGGCATCGTCGGGGGTGCGCATCTTGAACACGCCGGGCAGAGCAGTGCCGGGAACGTTCGGCACAAAGGGCTCGGCGCCCACCGCCAGGACCAGTTTGTCGTAGCTTTCGGTGTGGTCGGCGCCGGTGTCGGTGGCGCGCAGGGTCACGGTCTTGGCGGCGGCGTCCATGGCCACAGCCTCCTGACCGGTGTAGACCTGCACCCGGGTCAGCCCGGCATACTTCTGGGGGGTGTTGACGATCAGGTCCTCCCGGGTGGGAATGTCGCCGCCCAGGTAGTAGGGCAGGCCGCAGCCTGCATAGGAGATATCCTGACCCTTGGTATAGATGACAACCTCGGCATCCGGCTGTTCCCGCTTGAGCTTGGCCGCAGCCTTGGTGCCGGCGGCCACGCCGCCGATAACAACAACTTTCATACAAACCTCCTGCCGGGGGTGGCGCAACGCCCCCGCTGATTCCGAATCGGAGTTTCTGCCGGGCAGCCCCCCGGCGTTTTTACATCGTATTTATCATACCGCAAACTGGAAAAAAACACAAATAAATTCCGGTTATACACAAATAAATCTGGATTATAAAAAAATTTTCCTTTTGGGGCTCCGGCGATACATTCCCGATACATGCCCCCGGTATGCTGGGTAGCATCAAAAACAGCCGGGCGCCCCGCCGGCGCGGAAAGGACGGGATTTTCAATGATGGAAAGCAAAACCTTCAGACGGCATCTGGCCAGTCTTTTATTTCTTGTGTGTTCGGTGCTTCTGCTGGTGGCCCTGCTGGGCGCACGGCCGGTACGCCGGGTGCGGCCTCTGGACCCCACCCAAACCGCCGCAGCCCTCGGCTGGTATGAGGAGACCGAGGCCGGCAGCGGGCAGTGGGTCTACCGCAGCGCATAACACATGAAAAGAAAAAAGGAGAGGGCGCACCGCGGAGGTGCGCCCTCTCCCCTGTTGTGCCGGGAACGGAGCTCCGGCTGCTGCTTACAGCAATCCGGCCATCTGAGGCAGGCCCAGGCTGATGAAGGGTACATAGGTCACCAGCAGCAGGCCCACCAGAATGGCCACATAGTAGGCCAGCATGTAGGGCATGACCTTGGACAGGCTGGTGCGCCCGACCTTGATGGCCACGAACAGGGTGTTGCCCACAGGCGGGGTGATGTTGCCGATGCACAGGTTGTACACCAGGATCAGACCGAACTGCACCGGGTCCATACCGAAGGTCTTGACGATGGGCAGGAACAGCGGGGTGAAGATGAGGATGGCGGGGGTGACGTCCATGAAGGTACCGGCCACCAGCAGGATCACGTTCATGATGAGCAGGATCAGGATGGGGTTGGTGGTCACGCCCAGCAGCGCTTCGGAGATGGCCTGGGGGATCTGGGTGAAGGCCATGACCCACCCCAGAATGTTGGACACGCCGATGAGGAAGACGACCATGCCGCTCATCTTGGCGCTTTCCACCACGATGTTCCAGAAGGACTTGAGGGTGATGTTGCGGTAGCAGATGCCCAGGATCAGGGCATACACCACGGCGATGGCGGAGCCTTCGGTGGCGGTGAAGATGCCGCCCACGATGCCGCCGATGACCACCACGATCAGGGACAGGCTGGGCAGAGCGGCCAGGGTGGCGCGGCCCAGGTTTTTCCAGTCAAACTTGCCGGGGGTGCCTTTGTAGCCCTTCTTTTTGGCGATGATAATGGCCACCACCATGCAGGCCAGGGCCCAGATGATGCCGGGCACATACCCGGCCAGGAACAGCGCGGCCACCGAGGTGCCGCCTGCGGCCAGGGAGTAGGTAATCAGGGCGTTGGAGGGGGGAATCAGCAGGCCGGAGGGGGCGGAAGCGCCGTTGGTGGCGGCGCACAGGGCCTTGTCGTAGCCCTGTTCCTCCTCCCCTTCCTCCACCATGCTGCCCACGGCAGCGGCAGCGGCGGAAGCGGAGCCGGAGATGGCGCCGAACAGGGCGTTGGCGCCCACGTTGGTGACCAGCAAAGCCCCGGGCAGCTTGCCCAGCAGGGCCATGACGAAGTTCACCAGCCGTTTGGCGATGCCGCCCTGGTTCATCAGGTTACCGGCCAGGATAAAGAACGGGATGGCAGTGAGGCTGAATTTGCTCATGCCCACAAAGATACGCTGGGCACCGGTGACCACCGAGATGTCCAGGGGAACGGTCTGCAGAATCGCGATCAGCGAGGAGATGCCGATGGCGTAGGAGATGGGCACGCCCACAACCAGCAGCACCGCCAGCGCAACGACGATGATGATGAGAGATTGAATGGCCATGTCTTACGCCTCCTTTGTTTCTTGGGTTTCGCCCTTGCAGATATCCACGATATTCAGGACGGTATAAATCATGTTGAGGACGCCGCACAGGGGCATGACCACATAGAACACGCCCACAGCCACCCCCAGAGAGGAGGTCATCTGGCCCATGGCCAGCTGGGAGATCTCAATGCCGCCGTACACCAGGATGATGCCCGAGAAGGCAAAGGCGATGAGTTCGCCGAAGATGTTCAGGGCTTTCTGCACCGGCGGGCTCATGCGGTCCACCAGGATGGGGATGTTCATGTGGCCCCGCTCCCCGGTGATCAGGGAAGCGCCCAGCAGGCTGGCCCAGGCAAACAGGTAGGAGACCAGTTCCTCCGACCAGGAGGAGGGGTTGGCCAGTACGTACCGGGTAAAGACCTGCCAGCAGGTCAGCAGGACCATGGCGATAAAGCTGACGCCGGCCAGCACGTTCAGCGCTTTGGTCAGCACATTTCTCAAGGCTTTCATCCGTTTTCACCTCCCTCGGTATCGGTGGGATACTGCTCGTTGTAAGCCTGGATGGCATCGTAGATGGGTTTCAGGTCGGGGTACTTTTCCAGCATTTCCTCGTGCATGGGCTCGCAGGCTTCCTGGAAAGGCTTGGTGTCCGGATAGAGGAATTGCACGCCCTGCTCATTCTGGGCGCGGTCCTTGGCCGCCTCCACAGCGGTGCCCCATTCTTCCCGCTGGACCTGGTTGACCAGCTCGAAGCCTTCCTCAAAGATGGCCCGCTCTTCCTCGCTCAGGCCGTCCAGGAAATCCACGTTGCCGATGAGGATATCGGGGATCATCTGGTGCATGTCGTAGGAATAGTACTTGCACACGTCGCCGTGGCCGTTGTCGGTCAGGGCCAGTTCGTTATTCTCGGCGCCGTCAATGATCTTGGACTGCAGGGCGGTGTACACATCGCCGAATCCCATGGGAGTGGCGGAACCGCCCAGCAGGCTCATCATCTCCACGTTGGTGGGCGACTGCTGCACCCGGATCTTCAGGCCCTTCAGGTCGGCAGGGCTTTCGATGGGGGTGTTGACGGTGTAGAAGTTGCGGGTGCCCGCATCCAGCCAGGTCACGGCCTCAAAGCCCGCCTGCTTGGTGGATTCAAAGATGGGACCGGTGATGTTCTCATCGTCCATGGCGGCATGGTAGGCCGTGCTGGAAGCAAAGAGGTACGGCAGGTTGAACAGGGTGTAGTTGTCGCTGAAGGTCTCCAGCAGGGAGTTGGAGGCCACGCAGAAGTTGATGGCGCCGGTCTGGGTCAGCTGGACCATCTCGTTCTGGGAGCCCAGCAGCTCACTGGGGAAGACTTCCACGTCATACTTGTCCCCCAGTTTGCTCTCGATAAACTCCTCAAATTTCACCAGTGCAATGTGGGTGGGGTGGTTGGTGGACTGGTTGTGGCCGATGCGGATGATCATCTTGCCGTCCGAACCCGAACCGCCGCACCCGGCCAGCATGCCCGCCGCCAGCACCGTGGCCAGCAGCAGGGATGCCGCACGAAGTTTCTTTTTCATTAGCTCTGCCCTTCTTTCCATAACAAGTTTTGAACTGGGATCCTGTGCAGGGGCACAGTTTGGATTCCGGCAGTCCACCTCCTTCCGGCACCGGTTTTGTATGTATCCAAATGCAGCAAAATGGCGACGGTCCCGCTAACGGTACCGCCGCCGTTTCTGAGCAAGATCCGAACGTCGGAACGCAGACCGACGCACTTCATACTTAAACCTTATCATAGATGATGGACGCTGTCCAGCCGAAAACTGGCCAAAAATGGGATTTATTTTTTGGAAGTTCGCCCAAGATTTTCCCGCAAAAAATGAGAAGCAAGCAGACGTTTGTCTTGTTTTGACGGGCTTTGTGCGCTATACTGAAACTACAGTAAAAACACCGGGCAGGAGGGTTTTGTATGCGCATTGTCACCCTGATGGAAAACACACCGGGCGCTCCGGGCTGCGCCCACGAGCACGGGCTGAGTGTGTATGTGCAGACGCCCCGGCACCGGCTGGTGCTGGACACCGGGGCCACCGGCGCCTTTGCGGACAACGCCGCCGCGGTGGGCATCGACCTGAGGGCCGTGGACACGGTGGTGCTCAGCCACGGGCACTACGACCACGCGGGCGGGCTGCTGCGCATGGCCGAACGGGCCCCGGGCGCTCCCATCTGGATGCAGCGGGGCGCCGGGCGGGATTTTTACCACGGGGAGACGTACATCGGCATCAACAAGGCCATTTTCTCCCTGCCCCAGGTCCGGTTTGTGGACGGAGACCTGCGTCTGGATGAGGAGCTGTCTCTTTTCAGCGGCATCACCGGGCGGCGGTACTGGCCCCAGAGCAACCTGGCACTGCGGGTGGTGGAAAACGGCACCCCCGTGCAGGACAATTTTGCCCACGAACAATGTCTGGTGGTGGAGGCCGAAGGCAAGCGGGTGCTGCTTTCCGGCTGCGCCCACAACGGGATCCTGAACATTCTGGACCGGTACGCCGAGATTTTCGGCGGGGACCCGGATGTGGTCATCAGCGGGTTCCACATGAAAAAGGGCGCCGACTACACCCCCGAAGAGTGGCAGGTCATTGAGGACACCGCCCGCGCCCTGCTGGATCACAAATGCCTGTTCTACACCGGCCACTGCACCGGCCGCCCCGCCCAGGAGCGGATGCAGCAGATCATGGGCGACCGGCTGCGGGCACTGCACAGCGGCGAGGAGCTGGCGCTGTAACGCCTGTTTTTACAAAAAGCAAAAGACCCCGTTCCCCGGCAGGCTGCCGGAGGGCGGGGTCTTTTCTGTTGGGGATGTTCAGCAAACGGACAGCCTTACAGGATGTCGATGTGTTCGCCGTTGAGAGCCTTGTTCATGCTGCGCACGGCGCAGAACTTGCCGCACATGGAGCAGGTGTCCTCGTGTTCGGGGGAGCGGTCGGCCCGAATGGCCTTGGCGGTCTCTGGGTCCAGAGCACAAGCCCACTGGGCTTCCCAGTCCAGGGCCCGGCGGGCATCGCCCATCTTGTCGTCGATCTCCCGGGCGCCGCGCACTCCCTTGGCGATGTCGGCGGCGTGGGCGGCGATCTTGCTGGCGATGATGCCCTGCTTCACGTCCTCCACATTGGGCAGAGCCAGATGCTCGGCGGGGGTGACGTAGCACAGGAAGGCCGCGCCGTTCATGGCCGCAATGGCCCCGCCGATGGCGGCGGTGATGTGGTCGTAGCCGGGGGCGATGTCGGTGACCAGGGGGCCCAGCACATAGAAGGGCGCGCCCATGCAGATGGTCTGCTGTACCTTCATGTTGGCGGCGATCTGGTCCATGGGCACATGGCCGGGGCCTTCCACCATGACCTGCACGTCCTTCTCCCAGGCCCGCTTGGTCAGCTCGCCCAGACGGACCAGCTCCTCGATCTGGCAGACGTCGGTGGCGTCGGCCAGGCAGCCGGGACGGCAGGCGTCGCCCAGGGAGATGGTCACATCGTATTCCCGGCAGATGTCCAGGATCTCGTCGTAATACTCATAGAAGGGGTTTTCCTGGCCGGTCATGCACATCCAGGCAAAGACCAGGGAGCCGCCCCGGGAGACGATGTTCATCTTGCGCTTGTGCTTGCGGATCTGGTCGATGGTCTTGCGGGTGATGCCGCAGTGCAGGGTGACGAAGTCCACCCCGTCCTGGGCGTGCAGCCGCACCACGTCGATGAAGTCCTGGGCGCTCAGGGTGTCCAGGTCCCGCTGGTAGTGGATGACGCTGTCATACACCGGCACGGTGCCGATCATGGCCGGGCATTCGTGGGTGAGCTTCTGGCGGAAGGGCTGGGTGTTGCCGTGGCTGGACAGGTCCATGATGGCCTCGCCGCCCAGGTTGACCGCCTCCATCACCTTCTGCATCTCCACGTTGTAGTCCTTGCAGTCCCGGGAGACCCCCAGGTTCACGTTGATCTTGGTGCGCAGCATGGAGCCCACGCCCTCGGGGTCCAGGCAGGTGTGGTTCTTGTTGGCCGGGATGACCACCTTGCCCGACGCCACCAGCGGCATCAGCTCCTCCACCGTCATCCGTTCCTTCTTGGCAACGATCTCCATCTGGGGGGTCACGATGCCCTTGCGCGCCGCCTCCATCTGGGTGGCATAGTTCCGTTCGCTCATGATTTGACACTCCTTTTTGTATTCAGTCCGATTCCTCGGCAAAGGTCCCTTGCAGGGTCCAGGCATGGTTCATGGGTCCGCTCCCCTGCCCCAGGTCCAGCATGGCGGCCAGGGCGCCGGATATGTACGCCTTGGCCCGGCGCACCGATTCCGGCAGCGAGAACCCTTTGGCCAGGTTGGCGGCAATGGCGCTGGACAGGGTGCAGCCGGTGCCGTGGGTGTTGGGGTTGTCGATCCGCTTGCCCTCAAACCACTGGAAGTTCCCGTCAGCATACAGCAGGTCGTTGGCGTCCTGCACGCTGTGCCCGCCCTTGAGCAGGACGGCGCAGCCGTAGGCGTCCCCGATGGCTTTGGCCGCCGTTTCCATCTCCTCCCGGCTGTGGATGGTGCGCCCGCTCAGCAGTTCCGCTTCCGGAATGTTGGGGGTGACCACACTGGCCAGGGGCAGCAGCTCTTGGGTCAGGGTGTCCACCGCTTCGGGCCGGATGAGCCGGGCTCCGCTGGTGGCCACCATGACCGGGTCCACCACGATGTTCTGGGCATGGTAGAACCGCAGCCGTTCGGCAATGGTGCGGATGAGTTCGGGGGAGGAAACCATCCCGATCTTCACCGCGTCGGGGCGGATGTCGGTAAACACCGCGTCCAGCTGCTGGGCCAAAAATTCGGGGGTGGTTTCCTGGATTGCCTGTACGCCGGTGGTGTTCTGGGCGGTCAGGGCGGTGATGGCGGTCATGGCAAAGACGCCGTTCATGGTCATCGTCTTGAGATCGGCCTGAATACCGGCGCCTCCGCTGGAATCGCTTCCGGCGATGGATAATGCTGTTTTCATGGAAAGAACTCCTTTTGCATTGCATTATTTTTTCTTAGGCGACAGAGAGTGGTGCCCCCGGTCTGCCGCCGCAGCGGGCCGTCCGTTGAGAACAGCCCGCTGTCTTTTTATTTTTGGGTCATTTCCTCGGACAGGGCCCGCAGGTCCCGGGCGGCGGCCTCGATGTCCCGGGCCCCGAATAGAGCCGAGACCACGGCTACCCCGTCCACCCCGGTACCCTGCAGCTCCAGGAGGTTCTGGGCGTTGATGCCGCCGATGGCCACCACCGGGATGTCCACGGCCTCACAGATGGCTTTGAGACCTTCGTGGGTGAGGGCGGTCACGTCCTGCTTGGTGGAGGTGGTGAACACAGCCCCCGCGCCCAGGTAGTCGGCCCCGTCGGCGGCGGCCTTGCGGGCTTCGGCCACGTTGTGGGCCGAGACGCCCACGACCAGGTCCCGCCCGGCCAGGCGGCGCACCTCGGCAGCAGGCATATCGTCCTGCCCCACATGCACCCCGTCCGCCCCGCAGGCCAGGGCGATGTCCAGATCATCGTTGATGATGAAGGGCACGCCGTGGGCTTTGCAGAGGGCGGCGATCTGACGGGCCTCCGCCAGGAAATCCTCCTTGTCCAGGTGTTTTTCCCGCAGCTGGACGCAGGTGGCCCCGCCCCGGATGGCGGCTTCCACCTGTTCATACAGGGTCTGCCGCCCCACCCAGGCGCGGTCGGTGACGGCATACAGCCGCATGGCGGTGTTATCGAGTTTCAAAATTTTCTCCCTCCTCCAGCTGCCTTGGTGTCAGGTTGTACATGGCGTCGATGATACGGTTACGCAAAGCGGCGTTGCCCTCCCCCGGGCCCAGGCGGCTCTGGGCGATCTGCCCGCACAGGCCCATGGCGGTGACGGCAGCGGCCGCCGCTTCCAGGGGCTTGTCCGGGCTGGCCGCCACGAAGGCCGCCGTCAGGGCCGAGAGCTGGCAGCCGGTGCCGGTGACCCGGCGCATCATGGGGCAGCCGTTGCGGATACAATAGGCGGTTTTTCCGTCCGCCACCAGGTCGATGGCGCCGCTGACCGCCACCACCGCCCCGGTGCGCCGGGCCAGGTCCTGCACCAGGGGGAGTACCCGGTCCAGGGTCTGCTCGGTGAGGGCGTCGGCGGCGTCGGCGTCCACCCCGTGGACGGTGCCGCTGCCCCGGGCCAGGACCCTGATCTCGGACAGGTTGCCCCGGATGACGGTGATCTGCAGTTCGGCCAGCAGCTGCCGGGCGGTGGTGCCCCGCAGCGCCGAAATGCCCACCCCCACCGGGTCCAGCACGATGGGATGTCCCAGGGCGTTGGCGGTGCACCCGGCCGACAGCAGGGCGGGCACGGTGCCGGTGTGTAGGGTGCCCAGGTTCAGGTGCAGCCCGGCACAGGCCGCCTGCACCTCCGATACCTCGGCGGGGTCGTCGGCCATGATGGGGGACGCCCCGCAGGCCAGCAGCAGGTTGGCGCAGTCGTTGGCGGTGACATAGTTGGTGATGTTGTGGATGAGCGGGGCCTGACGGCACACCGCTTCCAGGTAGGGTCCGAACATGAGATCTTCCTTATCTTGCCAGTGTTTTCTGCATGGTGTTCAAGGCACCGGTGCCCTTGAGGCCGTAGACCAGCGCCCCCGCGATGATGCTGCCCCCCGCGGTGGAGACCAGGAAGGGCACGATGTAGGCGTAGAAGGCCACATCCGCCACGCTCTGGCCCATGAGCAGGATGGCCACGGGATAGGCGCACAGCCCGCCCAGGATGGAGGTGCCGAAAACTTCCGCCACCAGGGTGAGGGGGATGTTCTTGCTGAGCCAGTAGGCCACCCCGCACAGCAGGGCGCCGAACATGCTGCCGGGGAAGGCCATCAGGCTGCCCAGGCCGGTGAGATTGCGGATGAGGCTGGCCACAAAGGCCACCCCCACCCCGTACCAGGGTCCCAGGAGCACGGCGCACAGGATGTTGACCATGTGCTGCACCGGGGCACACTTGCTGCCGAA
This sequence comes from uncultured Gemmiger sp., assembly GCA_959018215.1. GTDB lineage: Bacteria > Bacillota > Clostridia > Oscillospirales > Ruminococcaceae > Gemmiger. The sequence continues at coordinate 687 of CAUEKL010000050.1, read as the reverse complement.
CACCGGGAAGGAGAACATACTGCCCACCACGGCCACGGCGCAGAAGACGCCGGCCAGGGCCAGTTTACGGGTCTTGTTGCTTTTCATAACGGAACGCTCCTTTTGGTTTGGTTGCGGAAAACGGCCGGCACAGCGACACTTTCCCGCAAGATTTTTTTTTGCAGGGCTCCGCCCTGCCTCTCGCTCGGAAAATTGCGGTCGAGGCTCGCTGGCCTCCTCTCACGCCGGAACACGGCTTCCCATCGCTGGCTGTACCGGGCACAGGGCGCTCCCCCTCTGCCCGCCGCGGACGGCCGCGGACCTTCCGTTTTCCACTTCCTTTCCCAAAAGTGAACAAAAAACGGGAGACACCCGAATGGGTGCCTCCCGAAAAAAGTTCTTCTTCCACAACTTCCTACGGCGGCATTATCCGCATCAGGTGTAAGGGTCGAAGGTGATTCCTTCCTCTCAGCCCGTCAGCACGAGCTCCCCCGGTTTTTCTGTTTGGGCTTATTATAGTCCCGCCGGACGGCGGCGTCAATGGTTTTTTGAAAATCCGGGGGGGTCACCGCTGCCCACGGCGCTGGCGGAAAGCTTCCGACAGCAGCAGCCCGGCACCGGCTATGCCCAGCAGCACCACCCACAGCCAGGGGCGGGACAGATCGCCCGTTTCCGGCAGGTCCTCATCGGCGGGACAAGGGGTGGTGT
>CAUEKL010000049.1 GCA_959018215.1 uncultured Gemmiger sp. | reverse complement strand
GTTTTCCTCTGTACAGTACAGGGCATATGCCCCGGATGATAGCCGCAAAGGCGCACGGCCTGCCCATGCCGGGCGGCGGCTGTGCGCCTTTTCGGTGTTGCGTTTGTTCAGGATCAGCCGTTGATCTCGTCGAGGGTCTGGCCCAGCTCTTCGCCTTCGCCGGCCTCCACATCTTCTTCATTCACAACGGCTTCGCTGGTAGCGGCATCGCTGGCCGCAAGATCATACTCGGCCAGGGTACCGGTCTCCAGCTTTTCGGCTTCGTCAATATCCACCACGGTGACATAGCTCTTGCCGATGTTCACATCCAGCTGCTGGTCGCTGCACTGGCCGTCCTCGGTCAGATAGTACAGGCGCAGGGCCTCCAGCGGGGTGCCCTTCTGCCAGTAGATCTTTTCGATCTTGCCGCCGTAGCAGTAGTAACCGATACCGCCGTTGCCGTAGTCCACGTTCTGAATATCGTGGCTGTCACCGGGGTAAGCGGCCATGTCGGTGTAAAGGATGACCAGGTTGGTGAAAGCCAGCTGCTGGTCGTACTCCTCATCAATGGTATCCCGCCAGGAACCGTCATTGGAATAATACTGCTGCATCTTGTAGGTGGTGGAAGCAGCGTCATACAGGAAGCGGGTCTTGTAGCTCTGGGAATGGGTGATGGCCACATACTCGCCGTCCTGCACCACAGGGCCGTACTTGTCGCTGTAGGCGCTGTCCAGGCTGTTGGACAGGTCGCGCACCTCGTTGGTACGGTAGTCCACGAAGTTGAAGAAGGTGGAGTTGTAGTCACGCTTCATATCAACGTCGTTGTCCTCAATATACTTTTTGATGTTTTCCCCGCTGGTGTACATGGTGTGCTCCAGCGCCAGGCCGTTGCCATAGCTCAGGCCCTGCCAGTTCACACGGTTGTAGTCGCGGTAGCCGTTGGCACCGTCGCAGTTGTTCAGGTTGCCGTACTCGTACTCCTTGGCATACTGGCGCATGAAGACGCTTTCGCCCTCATGGATATACAGGGCCTGCCAGGGCAGGATCAGCTGGAAGAACTGGTCACGGCCGGAGCGGACGGGTCCGATCTCCTCAATGTCATTGTAGTCATTGAACACCGGCATAAAGCGGGTAATGCCGCCCTCCACCTTGATCTCAAACAGCATCTGGGCACGGGACAGACCGCGCTGGGGGCGGGCCACGGTGATGTTGTTGATCATGATCGCGGTGATACGCTGGCCCGCCGGATAATCCGCATCCTGGGCTTCGCCGGTCAGCACATTGGCTTCATAGGGAGGCAGGGTCGGTTCCGGCGTAGCCTGGGTCTCCTGAGAAGTTGCCGGTGCTTCCGAGGTGGCGTCGTCCTTCCCGGAGGGTTTGCAGGCCACCAGCATGGCGCACGCAGCCAGAACGGCCAGCACGCAAAGGAGGGTACGTTTCATAGGCATGGTCCTCTTTTCCTTTTTCTTTTTGCCGCGGCGCAGGGATACGCCCGCGGACCGGTCTGTTTGTAACCGGAATGTCATAGTTCTTATTGTACTTTTTTTTGCCCGGTTTGTAAAGGCGCCCGGGGGAATTTTACAACCCCGCAATGCATCCTGACAAGAAATGGTTGTACAAAATCGTCGATTCTGTTACAATAGAGCAAGATTCATCCGCAAAGGAGACAGATACAGTATGTCCATTTTTTCTTCGTTTTTTGGCGGGTATAACCGTCCGGGCCCCGGCGTGCGCCCGGATGAGCCGCGCAAAAAAGGCGTCATGCGCCTTTTGGAGATTCTGGGCCGGGATTTCTGGTCCTTCTTCAAGGCAGGATTCCTGGCTTTTGTGAGCATGATTCCCTTCCTGGTCCTCATGTTCCTGGCCATTGAGACCCACGCCGTCATCTTTGTGCTGGCCGCGGGCCTGATCGGCGGCATGATTGCCGCACCCCAGCTGTGCGGCATGGCCGATACCGTGCTGCGCAGCCTGCGGGATGAGCCGGGGTACTGGTGGCCCACCTACTGCCGCGCCTGGAAACGCAATGTCCGCGCCTGCCTGCTGCCCGGCGCCGTGTTCGGCCTGATCCTGGGCATGCAGGTGTTTACCTTCTTCCATATGAGTTCCATGCAGGCTTCGGTATTTACCTGGGCCATCCTGATTGCCGGAATCATCCTGGTCATCGGGTTGGTCACCTACATCATCCCTCAGCTGGCTCTGCTGGATCTGCCGCTGTCCGGCATCCTGAAGAACTCTCTTCTGCTGTTTCTGGGATATCTGCCCCGCAGCGTGGGTGCCATTGCGGTGCAGCTGGCCTACTGGGGTCTGTTCCTGCTGTATTTTCCTCTGTCGGTATTCATTCTGCCTTTCACCAATTTATGGCTGCCCATGGTGCCCAGCCTGCTGATCGTCTACGACGCACTGGAAAAGAGTTTCCATCTGGAGGAGACCATCAAGCAGATGCGGGACGCCGAGCTGGAAGACAACGACAACTGATTGCCTCTGTTTTACCGGGATGCTGCGGGCATCCCGGTTTTCTTGTTTTTATTTTGGGCTGGATTCCGAAAGGGATTTTCCCTGCTTTCAGAAAGCTCTGCTCGCTTTTCCGGCCCGGCGGACGGGAGAAAAGCCTTTTGTTCCGGCAGGGCTCAGAAGGGTCCCGGCGGACGGCGGGCAAAAAGCCGCCCCGGCCATACGGCCGGGGCGGCTTTGCTGTTGCAGGTTGTTTACTTGGCGTACTCGGTAGCACGGCTTTCGCGGATGACGCTGACCTTGATCTGGCCGGGGTAATCCAGCTCGTCCTCGATCTTCTTGGCAATGCTGCGGGCCAGCAGGATGACCTGGTCGTCGCTGATCTTGTCCGGCTGGACCAGGATGCGGACCTCGCGGCCGGCCTGGACGGCGTAGGAGCTTTCCACGCCCTCGAAGCTGTTGCACAGGCTTTCCAGGGTCTCCAGGCGCTTGATGTAGCTTTCCATGTTCTCACGCCGGGCACCGGGACGGGCCGCGCTGATGGCGTCGGCCGCCATGATGACAAAAGCCAGGGGAGTCTTGGGTTCCACATCGCCGTGGTGAGCCTCGATGGCATGGATGACGGCGGGGTTCTCCCGGTATTTCTTGCAGATATCCACACCGATCTGGACATGGCTGCCCTCGATCTCGTGGTCCAGGGCCTTGCCGATGTCATGCAGCAGACCGGCACGGCGGGCCTGCTGGACGTTGAGCCCCAGCTCGCCCGCCATCAGGCCGGCCAGCCAGGCCACTTCCAGGCTGTGGCTCAGCACGTTCTGGCCGTAGCTGGTGCGGTACTTCAGACGGCCGATGAGCTTGACCAGATCGGGATGCAGGCTGTGGATGCCCAGATCCATGACGGCCTTCTCGCCTTCCCGCTTCATCTGCAGTTCCAGTTCCCGGCGGCACTTGTCCACCGTTTCCTCGATGCGGGCCGGATGGATACGGCCGTCGGCGATCAGGCGTTCCAGAGCCAGGCGGGCGATCTCCCGGCGGGTCTGGTCGAAGCTGGACAGGGTGATGGCTTCGGGGGTGTCGTCGATGATGAGGTCGCAGCCGGTGGCGGTTTCCAGGGCGCGGATGTTGCGGCCCTCACGGCCGATGATCCGGCCCTTCATCTCGTCACTGGGCAGGGGCACCACCGAGACGGTGGCTTCGCTGGTGGCGTCGGCGGCACAGCGGGCAATGGCCTGGCCGATCATATCCCGGGCCAGATTGTCGCATTCGTCCTTCATGTTGGCCTGGAAAGCGGCGACCCGCATGGCCTTTTCGTGGGTGAGTTCATCGTCGATCTGCTTGAGCAGGACAGCCCGGGCGTCTTCCTGGGTCATGGCGGCGATGGTTTCCAGCTTTTCGGTCTGGCGCAGCTTGAGCTGTTCCAGCTCGTCCAGGCGGGCTTCCACCAGTTCGGCCCGCTTCTTCAGGTCCTCTTCCTTGCGCTCCACCGCAGCGGTGCGCTTGTCCAGGGCCTCTTCTTTCTGGTCCATGCGGCGTTCCTGGCGGCTGACTTCGGCGCGGCGGTCCTTGATTTCCTTGTCCGCTTCGCTCTTCAGCTTGAAGGCTTCATCCTTGGCTTCAATGATCGTCTCTTTCCGTTTTTGCTCGGCAGCCTTGATGGCGTCGTTGACGATGCGCTTGGCCTCTTCCTCCGCGGAGCCCAGCTTGGCCTCAGCGGTGCGCTTGCGGTAGGTCATGCCCACATAGAAGCAGATGACCCCGCAAACGGCGGCGACAACAACGACCACCAGCACCGGTACAATGATGGCGGTGATGGACATTCGTTTCAACTCCTCAAATTTATTCGGATAATGCGCGTAAACCTGAGGGTCGCAGCCATGGCGGGGCCTTACTTTTATTCGATTCGGTTGTTTGCTCAGACGCGGCCAAAGCCGGCCGCGGGCCGATGGTATACCAAAGCACACCTGCCGCAAAGGGGCGGGAGTGCGTGGTTATCCCGTAGGAAAAGTCTTATAAAAACAACGAAAGCATGTTTATTTCAATGCAAACCTGCGTGCATGCCATACCAAATAAAATACAGTGCCCGCACAAGCGGCGGCCCTTCGGCGATGCGGTGCCGCCCAAACCGTGCGGTCAAACTGCATACACCGTTGTATACTGATTATAGTTTATATTCATTTGAAACGGTTGTCAAGAAATTGTTACAGAATCATAAAGTCCCTCTTGCCGGGCTTGACTTTTGAAAACCGCCGCGCTACAATATCGGTAACTTCATCCTGATGAATGCGATGATGCGGACAAACGGAAAGGCTGACCGGCGTTTCAGAGAGAGCCGCCGCCGTGAGAAACGGTGTGCTGCAAGCGGCTTGGCGGACGGCGCTTTTCTTACCACCGCAGAGCGCGGGGGCGAACCCCCGCCGGGAAGGCCCGTTACAGCCTGTACGAGAGGCAGGCCTTGCCTGCAATTCGGGTGGAACCGTGGAGCTTACCGCTTCACCCCGTGTTTGAATGGGGTGAAGCGTTTTTTTATTTTAATCTGGCGGCCGCGGGCCGCCGCAACTTAGGGAGGTTGCAAGTATGAAAGTCATCTACAATGACGGCACCGTCAAGGAATGCCCGCAGGAAGAAGAACTGCACGTCATCCGTCACACCGCCGCCCACATCATGGCCCAGGCCATCAAGCGCCTGTGGCCCGAAGCGGATTTCGCCTTTGGCCCCGCCACCGAGAACGGCTTCTACTATGACGTGGACCTGGGCGACACCAAGCTCACCGATGAAGATCTGGAAAAGATCGAGAAAGAGATGAAGAAGATCTGCAAGGAGAACCTGCCGATCAAGGCCTTCACTCTGCCCCGGGAAGAGGCCGTCAAGCTCATGCAGGAGCGCGGCGAAAAGTACAAGGTGGAGCACATCGGCGACCTGCCCGAGGACGCCACCATCAGCTTCTACCAGCAGGGCGAGTACATCGACATGTGCGTCGGTCCTCACCTGACCTACACCAAGGCCCTGAAAGCCTTCAAGATCACCCAGCAGTCCGGCGCTTACTGGCGCGGCGACAAGAACAACAAGATGCTGACCCGCATCAACGGCATCGCCTTCCACAACCAGGAGGAGCTGGAAGCCCACCTGAAGCTGCTGGAGGAGGCCGCCCGCCGCGACCACCGCAAGATCGGCAAGGAAATGAATCTGTTCATGTTCTGCGACGAGGGCCCCGGCTTCCCCTTCTTCCTGCCCAACGGCATGGTGCTGAAGAACACCCTGATCGACTACTGGCGTGAGATCCACCGCAAGGCGGGCTATGTGGAGGTTTCCACCCCCCTGATCATGAACCGCCATCTGTGGGAGACCAGCGGCCATTGGGACCATTACAAGGACAACATGTACTCCACCGTCATTGACGGCGAGGACTACTGCATCAAGCCCATGAACTGCCCCGGCGGCGTTCTGGTCTACCGCAGCCAGCCCCACAGCTACCGCGAACTGCCCCTGCGTGTGGGCGAACTGGGCCTGGTGCACCGTCACGAGCTGCGCGGCGCCCTGCACGGCCTGTTCCGGGTGCGCTGCTTCACCCAGGACGATGCCCACATCTTCATGCGCCGTGACCAGATCTCCGACGAGATCGCCAACGTGGTGCACCTGATCAACTCGGTGTACGACAAGTTCGGCTTCAAGTACTTTGTGGAACTGAGCACCCGCCCCGAGGACTCCATGGGCTCCGACGAGGACTGGGAGGACGCCACCAACGGCCTGAAGAACGCCCTGGAAAAGCTGAACATGCCCTACATCATCAATGAGGGCGACGGCGCGTTCTACGGCCCGAAGATCGACTTCCACCTGGAGGACAGCCTGGGACGTACCTGGCAGTGCGGCACCATCCAGCTGGACTTCCAGATGCCGCTGAACTTCCACCTGGAGTATGTCAACGAGGCCGGCGAGAAGGAACGCCCCATCATGATCCACCGCGTCTGCTTCGGTTCCATCGAGCGCTTCATCGGCATCCTGACCGAGCATTACGCCGGCAAGTTCCCCACCTGGCTGGCTCCCGTCCAGGTCAAGGTGCTGCCCGTCAGCGAAAAGACCCTGGACTACGCCCGCGGCGTGGCCGAAAAGCTGGAGAACGCCGGTGTGCGCGTTGTTCTGGATGAGAGCAACGAGAAGATCGGCTACAAGATCCGTCAGGCCCAGCAGGTGGACCGCGTGCCCTACATGCTGGTTCTGGGCGCCAAGGAAGCCGAAGCCGGCACCGTCAGCGTCCGCGACCGCAAGGGCGACACCACCACCATGTCCGCCGACGAATTCCTGAACAGCGTCAAGGAAGAAATCGCCGAGCGCCGCTGATTTTTCCCTTTCTGAAACCAACCGCCGTCTGCTTGCCGCAGGCGGCGGTTTTTTCTGTACAGGTTTCGGCCAAACGTCAAAAATACTTCTTGCCTGTGCCGGGTGCAGCCGCTATAATAGAAAAGCGGTGTTTGAAATCAGAAGGAGGAATTTTTTTGGAGAACCGTGAATCTTTTGCCTCGCGCCTCGGGTTTATCCTGATCAGCGCGGGCTGCGCCATCGGCATCGGCAATGTCTGGCGCTTCCCCACCGTCACCGGTGAAAACGGCGGCGGCGTGTTTGTCCTGTTTTACCTGCTGTTCCTGATCTGCATGGGCGTGCCTGTGCTGACCATGGAACTGGCCGTGGGCCGTGCGGGCCGCGGCAGCGCCGGCAAGGCGTACCAGGCCCTGGAACCCAAAGGCAGCGTGTGGCACCTGCACGGCTGGGCCTGCCTGCTGGGCTGTGTGGTGCTGATGATGTACTACACCACCGTCAACGGCTGGATGATCAGCTACTTCTTCAAGTTCCTGACCGGCACCTTTGAGGGCGCCACTGCCGACACTTCGGCCGCCACCTTCAACGCCATGCTGGCCAACCCCGGAGAGATGGGCCTGTTCATGGCCGTGACCGTGGTGCTGGGCTTCATTGTGTGCAGCTTCGGGCTGCGCAACGGCGTGGAGCGCATCGGCAAATGGATGATGGGCGCGTTGCTGGTGCTCATCCTCATCCTGGTGGTGCACAGCCTGACCCTGTCCGGCGCCGGGGACGGATTGAAGTTCTACCTGCTGCCCGACTGGAAGCGTGCCAGCGAGGCCGGCATCATCAACGTGGCCGTGGCTGCCATGAACCAGTCCTTCTTTACCCTGAGCCTGGGCATCGGCGCCATGGAGATCTTCGGCAGCTACATGAACCGCAACTTTGCCCTGACCGGCGAGGCGGTGCGCATCTGCGCCCTGGACACCTTTGTGGCCATCTGCGCCGGGCTCATCATCTTCCCCGCCTGCTTCACCTACGGCGTCAGCCCGGACAGCGGTCCCCAGCTGATCTTCGTGACCCTGCCCAACGTCTTTGCCAGCCTGGCCGGCGGACGCATCTGGGGTTCCCTGTTCTTCCTGTTCATGACCTTTGCCAGCTTCACCACCGTCATTGCGGTATTTGAGAACATCATTGCCTGCCTCATGGACCAGTTCGGCCTGGACCGCCGCAAGACGGTGCTCATCGGCGGCGTGGTGATCCTGATCGCCAGCATCCCCTGTGTGCTGGGCTACAACCTGTGGAGCTTCCTGCAGCCCCTGGGTCCGGGCAGCACCGTGCTGGACGGCGAGGACTTCCTGGTGAGCAACATCCTGCTCCCGGTGGGCAGCCTGATCTATCTGCTGTTCTGCGTCACCCGCTGGGGCTGGGGCTTTGACAAGTATCTGGAGGAAGCCAACACCGGCAGCGGCATCAAGATGCCCCGCTGGCTCAAGCCCTACTTCCAGTTCGTGGTGCCCATCCTGATCGTGGTCATCCTGCTGGGCGGCCTGCTGTAATTTCCTGTTCACATCGCAACAGCCGGTACCTTCCCGTTTGGGGAAAGGTACCGGCTGTTTTGTTTATTCGGTGGGGAAAGCGCTCTCCTCCACCACCCCCGCACTGGTCTGAGCGGTGTCGTCGGTCAGGGTGTCCGCCGGGGCATCGGCGGAAGCCGCCGTCTCAGCGTCGGCGGCGTTCTGCTGGGCGGCGGAGACCAGCCCGGTCACCTCTCCCGAAGGCTTCCCCAGCAGATAGGCCCCCACCGGCTTGGTCTTATACACCAGCAGCACACAGTAGGTGTCGTTCTCCCCGTCGGACAGGGCGGGGCACAAAGCGGTCCACTTTTCCACCGTCTTGCCCTTGTGGCCTTCCAGGGTCAGGCCGCTCTCCTCCACCACCTGGTTGAAGGCGGCAAAGCTGTCGTCCCATTGTTTGGGGATCTTCACCTTATCCACCGCCGCGGTGGCCAGGTCCACCTCGAAGCCGTAGCCGGTGAAGTAGGTGGCGATGTCCTGGGTGGTTTCGATGACCGTCTGTTCGGATACCGCGGCGGATGCGGTCACGCTGTCGTTGGCAAAATGCACGGCGGCGGTGATGGTACCCGCCAGGCAGACCGCACACAGGGCCAGCGCCCCGGCCTGCCGCAGCCTGGGTTTGGTTACAGTAAACAAAAACATAAGCAGCCCCCTCGCTTGCCTTACAGAACTTTCAATGCAAGGTATGCGGGTGGGCTGCTGTTTATGTCCCTCAGCGCCAGGGTTCGGGGGTGTACCACTGGAAGATCAGCGCATCGTACCGCCGCTGACAGGCTTGCCGGTCCTGTTCGGGCAGAATGGTCCACTGCACCATCATGGCGCCCATGGCCCGGCAGAGGGCCACGGCCCCGTTTTCCTTTTCGGGGCACCAGGCGATGAAATCCGGCCGCCCCAGAAAGTTGCCGAAGCAGTGGCTGATGAGGAAGGCGTGCACCGGGTGGACCCCCAGCCTGCGGCTGGCCCGGTAGCTGTCCGCCAGCTGCCCCCGCAGCACACCGGGGGCCATGCGGCGGATGCGCTGAACCACCCGGGGGTCGAAGCTCTCGATACAATACGGACCGGGGTACCCGGCCAGCGCCTGCAGGGTGGCGGTGCACAGGGCGTCCAGGTAGGCCCCGCCGTACTCCTGACGGCTCTTGATCTCCACAATGAGGGGGACCCTGCCCCTGATTTCCTCCAGCGCCCGGGCAAACAGGGGTGGGGTGCAGGCCGTGCCCGCCAAACGAAGGGTCCGGATCTGCTGCCAAGTGTGGTCCCGCACCCAGCCCTTGGTCCCGGTCATCCGGTCCAGGGTGTCGTCATGAAAGACCACCAGCTGCCGGTCGGCGGTGAACTGCACGTCCAGTTCGATGCCGCAGCCCCTTTCCACCGCCGCCGCAAAGGCAGGCAGACTGTTTTCCGGGACGGACTGGTCCTGGGTGAACAGCCCCCGGTGGGCAAAGCTTTGGTGCAGAAAGGGAGCCCGCAGCGTGGGACGGGGCCGCCCAGGTGCCGTCAGAAAGACGGTCAGCGCCGCCAGAATCAGAACAAATACCACAAAATACAAGATCATAGGGATGGAGTCAGCCTTTCTGCGGCGGGCGGATGCCCCGCCGCGACCCTATTGTAGCGCGTCCCGGCGGCACAGGCAAGACAGGATTCCGTAAAATTCGTGAAATACATTTTAAGAAAACTTTCACAAATCCCCCACCTATGCGGGTTATTATGGTACTATATGAAAAAGAGCGACCTATGACGCGAGCGACACAGAACCGCAAGGCTTCTGCCGGGCTTGCGCTGTTGTTTGGAGGGTTTTACTATGGCAAAAATTCTGGTCGTTGACGATGAACCGCGCATCCGGGACCTGATCCGGGAACATCTGCAGCACAGCGGCTACACCTGTGCCGAGGCCGGGGACGGCGCCCAGGCGCTTTCGATCCTGTCCCAGGGGGGCATCGACCTGGTGATCCTGGACATCATGATGCCGTTTATGGACGGCATGACCTGCCTGCGGGAGATGCGTTCCCGCAAGATCAACACCCCGGTGATCATGCTCACCGCCCGCAGCGAGGAATACGACAAGCTGGCCGGGCTGGAAGGCGGCGCCGACGACTATGTGGTGAAGCCCTTCTCCCCCCGGGAGCTGGTGGCCCGGGTCAAGGCAGTGCTGGCCCGCACCATGCCTGCTCCCGCCGAAGCCGGGGGAGTATACACCTTCGGGGATCTGGTGATCGACACCGCCAGCCACAGCGTGAAGGTGGCCGGGCAGGAAGCCCCCCTGACTCCCAAGGAATTCGACCTGCTGGTCTTTCTGGTCAGCAACCGGGGGATTGCCCTCTCCCGGGAGAAGATCCTGCAGAAGGTGTGGAACTACGACTATTACGGCGAGGACCGCACCGTGGACACCCACATCAAGATGCTCCGCGGCCATCTGGGCCCCTGCCGCGGGTACATTGTGACGGTCTGGGGCATCGGCTACAAGTTCGACCCGGACGTGCTGTGAAAGACGGGGATTCCGTATGTGGAAAAAGGTGAAGTCTGCCCACCGGACCCGGGAAAAGGCTGCCCCGCGGATGGGGGTCCGGGGCCAGCTGATGCTGTTTCTGTGCGCCGTGACCCTGCTCACCCTGGGGCTGGTCTGGACGCTGATTACCTACGCCCTGGAGCCCATGTACAACCGCAAGATCCGCACCAGCCTGGAAACCAAGGCCGACGCGGTGGTGGCCCTCATCGACGCCAACGACGGGCCGGTATCCAGCCGGGTTTTGGGCAAACTGGTACTGGACGAGGATTTCTGGCTTTCCTTTCTGGAAAAAGCCATCAATGGGTCCCTGGACCTGGAAAACTGCTGCGTGGACATCAGTGACTCCACCTTGAGCAATGTCCAGTGCCTGGAAAGCCTGTACCCCTGCGTGCTGCACCAGAGCGAGTATTCCTTCGGCGGCAAGATCAGTCTGAAGCAGGACACCCCCGAGGTGGTGCGCCTGCGGGGGCTGGTGTTCACCAAAAAGAGCGTGTACGAGACGGTTTCTTCCGGCGGCAACCTGCAGATGGTGGTGGGCAAGCTCACCGCCGACGGGCAATACGCGGTGCTGGTGTCCACCAGTCTGGCCCAGATCACCACCGCTGCCGATGTGCTGCGCAGCGTGCTGCCCCCGGTGGCCCTGCTGCTTTTCGGCCTGAATATGGTGGCGGCCATCCTGTTCAGCCGCTGGTTCACCCATCCGGTGTACCAGCTGGCCGACGGAGCCCGCCGCATGGCCGCCGGCAACTACGACGTGCAGGTACAGGTCAAGCGCCGGGATGAGCTGGGACTGCTGGCCCAGGAGTTCAACCACATGGCCCGGGCGGTGCAGCGCTCCGCCGAGCTGGAAAAGGAACTGCTGGCCAACGTGAGCCATGACCTGCGCACCCCCCTGACCCTCATCAAGGGGTACGCCGAGACGGTGCGGGATCTGTCCGGCATGGACGAGGAGAAACGCACCGAGCAGTGCAACATCATTGTGGATGAGACCGACCGGCTTTCGGCCCTGGTCAACAGCGTGATGGAGCTGAGCAAGGTCCAGAGCGGCGTGGAAAAGCCCAATCTGGTGGACTTCGACATGAGCGGCCTCTGCTTTGAGGTAGCCGGGCTCTACGACGCCGTGTGCGAGCAGAACCACTGGACGCTGAAACTGGAAGCCGACAAGGAGTGCATGGTGCGGGCCGACCCGGCCATGATGGAGCGGGTGCTGCACAATCTGCTGGGCAACGCCACCCACCATATCGGGGAGGACGGCTTCTTTGCCCTGCGGGCCATTCCCCTGCCTGCCGGCGGCTGCCGCATCGAGGTGGAGGACCACGGCCCCGGCATTCCGCCGGAGGATCTGCCGTATATTTTTGACCGGTACTACCGTGCCCGCAAGAACGCAGGCAAGCCCGGCACCGGGCTGGGGCTTTCCATCACCAAGGCCATCCTGCAGCAGCACAACTTCCCCTTCGGGGTACAGAGCGAGTTGGGCCGCGGCTCCCTGTTCTGGTTTGAGATGACCGCCCC
>CAUEKL010000048.1 GCA_959018215.1 uncultured Gemmiger sp. | reverse complement strand
AATGCCCTCTTTAGAGGGCTACCACAGGAGATAGGCCCTTATAGGGCCTGTTCAACCCACCCGTTCAACGGGTGGGTTTGATTATAATATTCTCAAAAAGCAGGTGATTCAATGAAAGAGAATACCCACAAAGAGCCCAAGCGGAAACCCTCTGGACGAGTGCCAAAAGAGCACGTGACAAACCGACTGCCGAAAACCCTTGCGCGGGAAGCATGGCTGAAAAGCAAGGAAAAGGTTGTTTCGGAAACGCGTACCCAACCTGACGGAAACTACTCTTCCGCACAGGAGATGGAAGAATACGTTGTCCAGCAAGGAGAAGCCCATCTGGAAGATGGAGCTCTCTTTGCATTGAGGAAAACAGGTGCCGTTGCCAAAGATCGTTTCACTCGCAAAATGGAACCGGATGAACCACCGCAGGATGATACCATGTATTGGGATGCACCGGAACCGAGAGAGAAGAAAGCCACAGCCCGTGAAAACTCCAACTCCGATCCGCAAGCAAACGTCAAGACAGAGCAGAAACAACGCACTGCTCAGAAGCAAAGCCGTGATGTCAAAGCGCGCCGGCAACGGCTCAAGAAATTTACCCGAGGGGTACGCGGTGTCGATAGAGATCAAAAACAACTCCGCACTGCTGCCAATACCGCCCGCAAAGAAAATCAGGCAAGACAAGCAGCGCAACGTACACAAAGAATGATCTACCGGGCTCAGCAGGCCGTCCGGGAAAGTACAGAAGCAGCCAAGAAAGTGATTGCTGTGATACGCTCGGCGATTCAGCATCTGGTGGCTGCCCTGAACAGCCTTGCGGCTGCACTGATTGCTGGTGGTTGGGTAACCGTGTTTGTCATCCTGCTGATCTGTTTGATTGCTCTGGTGGCCGGCTCGGCGTATGGCATCTTTTTTGCAGCAGAGTCCCCCGATGAAAACGCCATCAGTGTGCAGGAGGCTGTGGAACTGCTTACCGAAGAATATCGGGACCGGCTGGAAGAAATCGAGAATAGCACAGAATATGACCGTCAGGAAATCGAGTCCAACGATGGCAGCTATGCCATTGTGTGGCAGGATGTCCTGGCGGTCTTTGCGTCGCAAACATCAGGGGATGCCAATGGTGCTGCTGTTGCCTATTTGGATGAGGACAACGTGGATCGGCTGCGCACCGTCCTTTGGGATATGAACGAACTGGATTGGCGCACCGAAACCCAAACTCGGGAGGTAGAACAAACAAATGGGGAGGGGGAGACAGAAACCACAACCATCACAGAAACCATCCTGATCATTGAAATGACCCACCATACACCGGAAGAAATGCGGGAAACCTATCACTTTACAGACAGGCAGAATGAATACCTGACACTTTTGTCAGGCGAAGATACCACAATCCTTTGGGGTGAACTACTGGGTGGCTTCGTGCAGGGAAGTGGGGAACTCATGGCCCCCGGCATGGATACTGTTTTCGCAGACGGAGCCCTCCAATGGCCCTTGCCGATTGCAGGAACAATTACATCACCGCAAGGCTACCGTACCGATCCTATCACAGGTGTAATCAGCTACCATAGCGGTACCGACATCGCTGTTCCGGAGGGTACACCAATTTTGGCTGCTGCAGATGGTACCGTAACAATCGCCAATGCCACTGACAGTTGGGGAGGCAGTTACGGGTATTATGTTAAAATCGACCACAGTGGCGGGCTGACGACCCTCTACGCCCATTGTTCCAGCATCTGTGTCACTGCAGGGCAGCAGGTAGATGCCGGTCAGATTATCGCTTATGTTGGGCACACGGGAAGGGCTACCGGTAGCCACCTTCACTGGGAGATACGTCAAAATGGAACAGAAATCACATCTGGTGCCTAAAACTTCTTCACCTATGTTTCCGTAACCGACGCCTGACCGGTCGGAGGAACAGTTCGCTCACAGATTCTTGACAAACGCGGCCCGGATGACATTCAGAACAGCCAGAATCATCACGCCTACAGCAGCGGCCTCGCGGTGGCGTCAGAACCATGGCCCCACATCGATGCCAATATCAGCCCGACATGGCGCCAGTGCGTCGTTGAGGCTGATATGCACAAGGGCTTCCGTATTGTGTTGACCGGCCAGCAGTTTTTTCCATCTAGGCCACGTTGCCTATTGAGGGGCAACCTGCTTGCTGGCATCACCACCGTCGAACTATCCTCGCTATTCCAATCAGGTCACTCCGTCAGGGAGCGTTAACAGAAACATACAGATTAGAAATTAGACAGAGGCCATAACTTCTAAAAATGTGAGAAATTTAGGGTAAAAGTCAAATGCCTGCCGGTTCGGCAGGCATTTGATGTAAAGCAGGATTTTTTTGCAAAAAGGGCTAGAGCGGTTTCGTTTTACGTAGAGCTGCCGATTTCCAGGCAAGGGAAAAGATTGGGAAACTTGGTTGTTGAAGGAGGACATGGTGTCGTCGTCCACATGGGGATCACCCAGGGACACAAAAGGTTCCGTCCAGGACGTAGAAACGGCCACATCGCTTTGGTTGGGAGTGTACCCGGTGGTGCCGCTGGTCAGGAGATACTTTTTGTCTCCCCGGGCAAAAATGGTGACGCCTTCCCGGCAAAAAGGCGGGAAAAGCCCTTCGTACTGGCTGGTTACCTCTCGTGCCACGGTACAATAGTCTTCGCTCAGTTCAAATCCAGCCACCCTCTTGGGGCTCGTGTCGGCATACAGGTAGGCTTTGCCGTCTGCATTCGCCACAAGGTCGAAATCCCCCACACTGTTGCCCAGGGGATAGTAATCTTCCTGTACGGTTTCATACGGGCCCTGCAGCCGGTCGGCCTGCAGGACGGCAAAACAGCTTTCGGGGCCGGAGATCTTCACCTACATGACATACTTGCCAGTGGCGTCACAACGGAGAATATGGGGCCGATCCAGGTATTTTTCGGGAAACAGGTTGCCGTCCGGATTGTTCAGGTCCGGACCGGCAATCAGCCCCAGATCTTCCCAGTTATACAGGTCTGCCGAGCGGTATATCCGTACACCCTAGCTCCGGATGGGGCTCTGACCATTGGTATACTCCTTGTTCTCACCGTACCAATACCAGAATCCGTTCTCCCACAGCACACCGCCTCCATGGGCCTGGGGGATTGCCACTTGTATCCCTCCAGACCTGCCCAGGATGGAAGGCGTCATACAGCACGGCTTGCTCCGGATGCGCTACCGTCTTATGGGTAGCCTGTATGGTACGATAACGGGCCAGCTTGGCGTTTTCCTCCGCGGTCAGGGGACGGGTGGTCCCGTACTCGTGCAGCGCGTGGTCCAGTGCCGCTACCTTTTCGGCAGGGAACATCTGCGGAGCGTATTGCTTCGCTGTACGGATGGAAATATTGGCTGCGCCGGGAACCTGCTTCGCCAGTGCCTCCAAAGCAGGCAGATACTGCCGGACAAGCTCCCGTGTCTGCGGGTCTTTCTGCAGCTCGTTCTAAGTGAGATTGATGCCGTATTTCATACGGAATCTCCTTTAGATCCTATGTGTGCCGGAGGGCAGGGTCAACGTCCGCCCATCCGGAAGATGGATGTGTGCTGCGATGTTACCGGGAACCGTGAATTCGTAAGTGAACGTATCTCCCTCATACCGCCAGCCACTCTCGATGCGTCCCACCGGAGAATCGTAAACGGCCTTGGCGTATCCCAGCGACTTGTGCGGTGTGGGGGCGATGGTCAGTGTTCCGTCTGCCAGCTGAATGCCGCAGACACCACCGAACAGCCAGCCACAGATGGCGCCGTAGGAGTAGTGGTTCAGGGATTCGTGGGGCTTGCCCTCGGCGTCAATGCCGGTCCAGGTCTCCCACACCGTATTGGCGCCCTGGTTGACCTCGTACAGCCAGCCCGGAGCCTCCGGCTGCAATAGCAGGCGGTAAGCAGTATCGGTATAGCCGTATTGGGCCAGAACGCCGCAGAGGAAGGGCGTGGAAAGAAAACCGGTATTCAGATGGTAGCCGTTGTCCACCACCATCTGATTCAGAGTTGCGGCGGCTGCCTGGCTCTCCTCCTCGCCCAGCAAGGCAAAGGCAATAGCCCGGACGTATTCACACTGGCGGTCTGAGTGAATGGCACCATCCTCTGTAAAAGCTGCACGGTAGGCTTTTACGGCCTTATCGGCGGTAGTACGGTAGGTTTCGGCTTCTTCCTGCCGCCCCAGTGCGTCCGCAATCTCAGCCAGCAGCCGCCCGGAATAGGCCAGATAGGCTGTACCTACGCTCTTGCGGGGATTGGCCATGGCCTGCATGGGGGTCACGCCCGGTTCGCACCACTCGCCGTAGTCCAGGCCGTTGAGCACTGTGTATTTGGCATACTCGCCGCTCTGCTGTTCCTCCGTGGTCTGCTGGGCGCGGTCCAACAAAAAGGCGTACCACCGCTGCATCATTTCATAGTTGTCGGCCAGGATGCGGCGGTCACCGGTGCGCTTGTACAGGGCGTAGGGCACCAGAATCGCCGCATCTCCCCAACCGGCGGACATACAGAGCATGGGTGTCATATATCCGGGGCGGCTGTTGGGCGGGGCGATGTTGGCCATACGGCCGTCGGGGTACTGGTTCAGGCGGCATTCTGCCAGCCATTTTTCCACCACCGGATAGCAGTCCATCAGGGTTAGGCCGGTCTCGATAAAGACGCCCATATCTCCGGTCCAGCCAGCCCGTTCCCGGGTGGGACAGTCGGTGGGAATGTCGCAGAAATTGCCTTTCTGGCTCCAGATACTGTTGGCCACCAGCCGGTTTACCGCTTCGTTCCCGCAGGTGAAAGAGCCGGTGACCGCCATATCGGAGTAGACTGCATGGGCGGTGAACACCGCCCCGGTCAGGTCTGCATCGGTTTCTACCTTGGCATACTGGAAGCCCATGATGGTAAAGCTGGGCTTCCAATGGTTTACCCCTTCCTTGCAGACCAGTTCCAGCATCTGGGCGGTGCCGCCCTCCTTGTGGCGGCCGCGGTCCTGAAAGTTCTCCTGGGTGAAGTTGCCGTTTTCATCCAG
Source organism: uncultured Gemmiger sp. (assembly GCA_959018215.1). Lineage (GTDB taxonomy): Bacteria > Bacillota > Clostridia > Oscillospirales > Ruminococcaceae > Gemmiger. The sequence continues at coordinate 7,544 of CAUEKL010000048.1, read as the reverse complement.
CGTTTCCCCGCAGGTTAGCAGGACTTTCTGCCCTGCATGGGCAGTAAGGGTCATCTCCACATAGCCGGCGATGTTCTGTCCGAAATCCAGCACGGTTTCTCCGTTGGGGGCGGTGAACAGCCGCCCGGGAAACGCCTCCTGCTCCCGGATGGGAACCGTATTCATGCCGGTGACGGGCAGGGCATCACGGTAGGTCCGCACTTCGTGCCAGCCGGAAAGGAACCCTTCCAGCCGGGCATCATACACTTCGCCCTGCTGTAAATCGTTCTGGCGGATGGGGCCCTGCTGGGTGGCCTGCATGGTATCGTCCGAAACGCAGACCACCTTGCCGTCCACCTCCAGCTGGAAGAGAACGCCCAGGGTATCGCCGAAGAGGTTGCGGTCACCGTCCACGCCGCTGGTGCTGCGATACCATCCGTCCCCCAGGGCCAGGAGCAGTTCGTTTTCTCCTTCCCGGAGAAGGTCGGTCACATCATAGGTCTGGGCGCCCAGGTGCTTGTCGGCGGTGAAACTGCCGGGAGCCAGCACCATATCGCCCACCCGCTTGCCGTTGAGCCAGGCTACGTACAGCCCCTTGGCGGTGATGTACAGCCGCCCGCGACCTGCCGGGGTGGTGAAGGTCTTTCGCAGATAGGAGGCCGGACGGTGGGGCTGGTAGGGTTCCGCCTTGCCTTTGCCGGCGGCCTCTTTCTCGGCCTGCTTGCGTTCCCAGTTGGGGCGGGCAAAGGCGTTGATGGCGTCGTTACCGGAAATATCATCCACCGGCGAAGTCTCCGGGTCCACCCACAGCCCCTGCCAATTCTCGGCGGAAAGGCCGGTCTCAAACCGGGCCTCGCTCCAGGGGCCGGGGCAGTCGGTTTCGTCCCATAGCCGGACCTTCCAGCTGCCCCGGACCCGGGCCCCTTCCACGGCAGGAGCGTCGGCGTGCATGCTCTGACTTTGCACCTTGCCGCTTTCCCAGACAAGGGCATCGTCTGCTGTCAGGTGGATCTCGTAAGCGGTCTGGCGCAATCCGCCGCTGCATTGCCAGGATAAAAACAACGGGCCGCCATCTATCCCAAGAGAGGCCGTCAGGTGATTGGTTTTAAGATTGGTTGCTTGCACGGTTCTGCAGTCCTTTCCCTTTTAGATTGATTTTATTATAGCGAATATGCAGCGCCTACGAGGGGTGATAATTTGGGATGCGGGATGAATTTTCATGCAAAATTCGCACCAATTGGGAAAATGGACCCTGTCCATCCTGTAGGCTGCGAGGACAATCCGCTGGATCGTTTTACGGGCAGGTTTGCAGTCGGATACCGCTTGTCAGTTTGCGCCAGACCAAAAGGAAGAGCAGCAGGGCAATGGCCGCGCTGAGCAGGTCGGTGGCGGCACGGGCAGCCGCCAGGCCGGGCAGCCCCAACAAGTGATGAAACCCGTACAAGGCCGGAACCAACAGCACGCCCTGGCGCAGTGCGGAGAGCAGGGTGGCACTGCCGGCATACCCGGCGGCCTGCAGGAAATTGATGCCCAGATAGTAAAGACCCAGCAGCGGACTGCCTGCCAGCAGCCAGGGAAGCAACTGGCGAGCCAGGGATATGGCCTCGGGATCGGATAAGAACAGCCCGATCAGCGGTCGTTGCGCCAGCAGGCAAAACAGAGCAAACAGGGTACCGAAGCCCACGGTCAGCCCAAAACTTCTGCTCAGGACTGCCCGCAGCCGGGGCAGATTCCGTCCGCCTACATTGTAGGACAACAAGGGCTGCAATCCCATACAGATGCCCATCTGGACAAGGGTTACGACCATGGCGGATTTGTCGGCGGCTGCCATGGCAGCCAGGGCGTTGGTGCCGTAGGCGGCCAGCAGCCGGTTGCTGAAACTGCCCGCCAGGCCGCTCAACAGACTGCTTACCCCGTTGGGCAGTCCCAGGGCCAGAACCCGACCCAGCCGGGCGGGGCGACGCAGGGCAGCGGAAGGGCTCAGACTCAGAACTTCAGACCGACGGAGAATGTGGTGCAGGTAAATCCCGCTGGCCACCAGATTGCCTAGCATGGTAGCAGCGGCAGCCCCGGCAATATTCCAGCCGAAGCCCAGGATGAAAAGTGGGTCCAGAAAAATGTTGGTGATACTGCCTGCCAGATTGCCTGCAAGCCCCCGGCGGATGGCACCGTCCGCCCGCAGAAGGCTCGCCGCAGAGACGGAGAAAATCATGGCCGGGGCACCCAGAGCCAGGATACGCAAGTAATGGGTGGCGTAAGGCAGAATCTCGGCATTGGTGCCTAGCAAATACAGAATCGGTTCGCAAAACAGATTCAGTACCACGGCTAAGAGTACGCCGGTCAGAAGGGCACACCAACCGCAAAGACTGGAAACGCACCGGGCATCCTGACGGTCTCCTGCGCCCAAAGAACCGGCCACCACGGCACAACCGCCCATGCCCAGCACAGTGGCACCGGCGGAAGCCAGGGTAAAGACCGGCCCGACCACTGCCACTGCCGCAGTCAGGGCGGTGTTCTTCAGCAATCCGATAAAAAACAGGTCGGTCATATTATAAATGACCATAACCAGGACCGATAGGACAGATGGGCCCACCAGCGCACCGATAGCCTGCCAGACAGGCGCCTCCTTGAACAGTCGTTCGCTCTGCATACATATCCTCCTGCGAAAAGAACGTGTGGTGATTTTGTGAACATGTGTTGCTTTTCTTCTTGCTTTTCAGTATACTGAGGACAAAAGCAAGGAGCAATCAGCAATAGAGCGGCAGCTGTTGTTTTGTGCGACATATGCCCGCAAACTGTTGCAAAAAGGAGCACAAACATGCAAACTGACCCCCGTACCCGCTATACGCGGCAGATCATCACCACAGCGTTCTGGCAACTTCTGCGGCAAAAGCCCATGGAAAAGATTACCGTCAAGGAAATCTGTGCCTTGGCGCAGATCAACCGGGGTACTTTTTACCGGCATTTCCAGGACTGTTATGATCTGATGGAACAGTTGCAAGAGCAGGCCCTGGACAAACTGGAAGAGACCCTGGCGAGTACCCGGGGCAGGGGCGTGCAGGCGGTTCTGCTTTCCATGCTGCAAAAACTGCAGAATGATGAAGATTTTCTGGCGATTCTGACGCGGCAAAGCCCGGACAATGCCTTTCTGCACCGGGTGGTGGGGCGCTGCTTTCGCTATATGGACCTGCGACGGGGCTCGGGCGACCGCAACGAGTTGGATGACGGCTGGCGGGGTATGCAGAATACCTTTCTGTTTGCGGGGGCTTCCGGCGTGATGTCGTACTGGCTGCACGGCGGCCGAAAAGCGCCGCCGGAACAGGTGGCGGCGGCCATTGCGGCGCTGTGTACCGGCGCGGCCGGCGTGGAGCCACCGACCAGTTCTCTATAAAGAAAACAGACAGCGAAGAAGTCCCTTCGCTGTCTGTTTTGGTGTATAAAATGGGAGGTTCATCCTTCCCGGTATTCCATGGGCGTTTGGCCGGTCACTTCCTGAAAGATCCGGCTGAAATAGTTGCGGGTGCTGAAACACAGGGAAGCGGCAATCTCCTGTACTGTCTGGTTGGTGCTTTTCAGGAGGACCTTTGCTCGCTCGATTTTGGCAAACTTGATGTAGTCATTGATGCAAAGCCCGGTTTCGGCTTTGAACTTATGGGTAAGGTAATATTCGGTATAGCCCACCACGGAAGCAAGATCGGAGGCACGGATCTTCTGGTCCAGATGCATCTCGATATAATCCACGCATTGCTGCACCGGACGGCTGAGCTTGGGATTGGTGCGGCATTTATGAACCCGGCGGATAAAGTCATCGTACATCATATGGCTCAGAGGGTTCAGATTATCCAGGGTTTTGGCAGACTCGGCAGCCTGGATATAGCTGTCCCCCAATGCATAGGCTTCTTCGGGGGATAGCCCGCCCTCGATGGCTGCACGGCACACCAGGGAGGTGAACACGATCACCGAAATTTTGCTTTGACGCAATGCGTCGTCGCTCCGCACAGGCACTCCGGTGCTGACGCTCATACTGTTGGACAGGGCCTGCTTGTAATTCAGATCCCCGGTGCGTACCATCTGTAAAAGTCCCTGTTCCGCCATCCAGACTTTGTGACGGTCATGGGTAGGGGCATGGGCCGAATCGTTCACTTGAGGCAGGGTTTCACTGTTGATGTCGCTGATTTCCAGATGGATTCCCGTCAGGCAATAGTGCATCATCAGGGTGTAGCGGTGCAGGATGGTATTTTGCAGCACAGGGATTTTGGTCAGAACCTGCTGCAGGTGCATCGTCCAGGAAACGCTGGTTTCCAGATGACTGTAATACTGCAGTCCCTGTTCAATGCCCCGAATGGAAACATCCTGGTAGAACACCGGTCCCATCACCCAAGAACGTTTCAGTTTCCCGGCCTCTTTTTCGAAGGCGGCCGCCCACAGGATTCCCAAGGCGGTCCCGAGGGTAATGGGGGTATCATGGTCGGCGCCGTATTCTATCATCTGCTGTTTGCAGCCGAACAGATCAAAAACGCCGGACAAAAAGGCTTCGTCCGGGCAGTTGCTGCGCAGCAGAGTCCCTTTTTCGTCGTAGCACCAGGTAAAAATCGGGCCGCCGCACTGCACCAGCTCCGCCAGCAATGTCATATTCTGAAAAACTTCCACCGGAATCACCTCACTTGCCGTTATTATATCATGAGAAAAGGGCTGCCGTACAGACAGCCCTTTCGGATTTATTTCCCGGCGTAACTGCCCAGTACTGCCAAACTGGGCTTGGGTGTACGGGCCATGGTAGTGCGGTCCACGGCAATGAGCCCGAAGTTCATGGCAAAGCCTTTCTGCCACTCGAAGTTGTCCATCAGGCTCCAGTGGAAGTAGCCTTTCACCGGCATACCGTCAGCCAGACAGCGCTGTACCCCGGCCAAGGCTTGCTCGATAAACGCTACCCGGCGGGTGTCGTCGGCGGTGGCAATGCCGTTCTCCGTGACGATCAAATCGCCGTGGAAGTCTTTGGCAACCTTGCGCAGCACATGTTCCAGGGCCTGGGGATAGAATTCATAGTCCATCTGGGTCAGTTCCGCACCCTCCGGGGCGGGCAGCTGGCCGGTGGGACCGTACAAAGTGCGGGTGTAGTTCTGCACGCCCAGGAAGTCATCTTCCTGAATATAGGGCAGGTAGTGAGTGAACTCCTCCTGCCATGCGGCGTCAGCAAAGGGTTCTCCCCCCGGCTGAGCCTGCAGGTCATGGAGGGAGAGGGTCAGGCCCACCTTGACATGGGGGCAGATGGCCCGGATGGCTTCCCGGGCGGCGGCGTGGGCACGCATGACCAGCAGATCCCCTTCGGGGGTGCGCTCGCTGACAAAGACCTTGGGCTGGGGATCACCGAAAACCCCGGCGTTTTCCGTGGCAGCGTATTTCATGTTTTCCATCATCTTCTGGAAGTTCATGCCCACCTGGACGGTGCCTTCGGCGGATTTGCCCGCAGCGGCAGCAGACTTGGCCGCCTGTTCGGCCATCAGTCGGAACCGCTTGGAGATGGCCGCCAGCTGCAGCCCCATGTTGGCTTCGTTGATGGTGCAGACAATGTGCAGCTCACTGCCCAGCTGTTCCATTACATAAGTAACATACCGCTTGAAATAAGCGATGGTGGACTCCGCTTCCCAGCCACCCTTGGCGATCAGCCATTTAGGACTGGTGAAATGCAGCAGGGTCACAACCGGCTCCACCCCGTGGGCCTTGCAGCAGGCAATGACCTTGCGGTAGTGCTCCACCTCGGCGGCGTCAAACTCGCCTTCCTCCGGTTCGATGCGTGCCCACTCAATGGAAAAGCGGTAGGCATTGAGCCCTGCTTCGGCCAGCAGCCGGATATCTTCTTCATAGCGGGTATAATGGTCGCAGGCGATGCCGCTGGGCTCGGTAAAGCTGGAGTGGGGCAGTTGTTCCTGGGCCCAGTAATCGGAATGAATGTTGTTGCCTTCTACCTGGTGGGCTGCCGTGGCAGCGCCTACCAGAAAACCTTTTGCAAATTTCTGCATGGATGCTCCTCCTTTTTCTTATAGAAACGTCAAATTCTATTTCCTTGTCCGTATCATACCATACCTGCCGGATTCGCATGAAACAAAAATTGTGAATAAGGGATAAAAAATAATGTATGCGAAGAAAGCGCACGAATAATTACACCAGTTTGTTGATAATTGACTCTCCCTTGCAATGGCGGTCTGCTATAGTGAAAACACAAACAAAACCGCTGCACACTTTTCAAGGAGGAGAAATCGTATGTCCAAAAAACATCTCAGCGCCAGCGAAATCGACGGCGTCCAGTACCGCCGCGCCAAACTCTGGCAGATCATCTGCTACGCCTGCAATGGCCTTGTGGGTATGAGCGTGTACTCTCTCATTGGCATGGCCAGCTATTCCGCCAGCATCGGCTATGGCATCACCACTGCCGCCGTGGGCATTATCCTGACCTGCTCCCGTATTCTGGACGCCATCACCGACCCGCTGCTGGCCTTTGTGTATGATCGGGTCAACACCCGGTTCGGCAAGCTGCGCATTCTGATGGTGGTGGGTTACCTCATTGAGGCAGCTGCCCTCTACGGTATGTTCACCGGCTTCTCCTCCAAAGGGCTGGGCCTGGTGACCTTCGCCCTCATGTATGTGGTCTATGTCATCGGATATACCATTACCAATATGACGGCTCAGACCATTCCGGCCATTATGACTAACGACCCCACCCAGCGCCCCACCATCGGTGTGTGGACCACCGCCTTCAACTACCTGGTGCCCATGGCCATGTCCATGGTGATGAACGTGGTGCTGCTGCCCATGTTCGGCGGCCAGTACAATCAGGCCTTCCTTTCCGCAGCCTGCGCTATTACTTTGGTGGTGGCTGCTGTGGGTACCATCCTGGTCTGCCTGGGTGTTTCCTCTTATGATAAGCCCGAAACCTTTATGGGGACCAAAAAATCTGAGCCGCTAAAAATGGCGGATATCGTTGAGGTGCTGATGCACAACAAACCCCTGCAGTGCTACATTGCCTCCAACGCATCGGACAAGCTGGCCCAGCAGGTGGCCAGCCAGGCCATTATCAACACGCTTTTTAGTGGCATCCTTATCGGCAACATGGGCCTGGCCACCATCCTGACGGTCATCAGCATGGTGCCTTCCATCTTCTTCGCAGCCTTCGGAGCCAGGTATGTGGGCAAACACGGCAGCAAGAAGGGCATTGTCACCTGGTCCTATGTGAGCATGGCCATCACGGTGGTGCTGGTGGTCTTCTTCCTGGTCATTGACCCGTCCCAGATCGGCGTCATGGGCAGCCCGGCCATGATCATCTACACGGTCCTGAACCTGCTGCTCAATGGCTCCAACATGTGCATCACCACCTCCAACACCTCTTACATGGCCGATGCCATCGACTTTGAGCTGGACCGCTCCGGCCGGTATATCCCGGCGGTGGTCTCTGGTACCTACAGCCTGGTGGACAAACTCATCACCTCTTTTGCGGCTGTCATCGCCACCGGTGCTGTGGCGCTGCTGGGTTACACCACCACCATGCCCCAACCCACCGACCCCTGCAC
>CAUEKL010000047.1 GCA_959018215.1 uncultured Gemmiger sp. | reverse complement strand
GCCGATGACCACCGTCCACACATAGGCGCAGGTCTTGGGGATCATCAGCATGCCGATCATGGGCACGGCGTCCGCCCACAGCACCACCGGAATGTAGAAGGCAAAGCTCAGCACAATGGTCAGCCACATCCAGCGGAAAGCCTTATCCTTGTGCTCTCTGGCACTGCGATAGAACAGCACGATGATGACGACGCCCAGGGCCGCAAAGGGCAGGTTGCGCCAGATGCCCCAGCTCAACGGGGCGTCGGCGCTGAGCCAGCGGTTCTGGGGCATCATGCACAGTCCGATGCGCAGGGCTGCCAGCACCCACACCAGGGCGGTCAGGCCCCGGCGCCCGCTGACCTGATACCGCAGCCGCCACACATAGTACAGCAGCACATAGAACACCGTCATGGTGATGGAGGTGATCCATTTGCCGGCGCCCAGGGCCACGGTGAAGTTTTCCAGTCCGGTGGTGCACAGCGCCACCGCCCGGGGCACCAGGTGGAAGGCGTCGCCCGCCCCCAGCACCACCGCCATGGCCCCGAACAGCCGGAACTGGGCCCGGCCGCCGCACTGCCGCAGCATCCTGATGCCCAGGGTCAGTACCGTGACCAGATAGAGAATGTCAAAACTTGTCTCCATGATTGCCTGCATGGCAAAGACCTCCTTTGTTCAGGTCCGGACCGCCCGCACAAAGCGGACGCCGAACAGCAATCCGGCCAGCAGCAGGGCTGCCCCCAGACCGGAATAAAAGACCGCGATGAACCTCTGGGGCGCCAGTCCCGACGCCCGCAGTCCGATGCCGCCCGTCATCATCACCGCCATAATGGCGAAGGAGGGGGCATCAAAGAAATTCCAGAAATACTGCCGCTCCTGTTCATATCCCAGGATACGGGCGGTGTGTTTGTGTACCAGCCGCCCGAAGATGAACCGGCGGAACACCTCGAACACCACCGCAGACAGCAGCAGGTTCCAGAGGGTGACCCGCCCGGCATAGCAGGAAAGACCGATGCGCAGGATGTTGAATCCGGCGGCGGCCCATACCAGACAGGCCAGCAGCAGAAGCGTGTGTTTTTTGACCAAGGAAAGACTCCTTTCTGAGAAGAAAAAAGATTCTGAACAATGTTCATTTATCGGCGAAAAAGAACCCGCTTCCGGCGGGTCCGGGTTTATTGGTACAGCGTCCGGCGGGTCAGTTCCAGGGCTGCGGCGGGGTCGTAATCCTCCCGCATCATGGCGCAGAACATCATGGAAAAAAGAACCTCGGCATACTGATCGGCGCTCAGGGCACCGTCCAGGGCACCGGGACGCACCTTGGGGTCGGCGCGCATCACCCGGCACAGCTCCTGGGGGATATGCCGCCAGGTCTGTTGCATCAGCTGTTTGCCTTCCTCCTTGTCCACACCGGAAAAGCTCACCGCATGCAGGCTGAAAAAGCCGGGGTAGTGCGCGGCCCCGTAGGCCATCCGGCTGTACAGCCAGGCAATGCAGGCCAGGGTGTCGGTGACCAGGGCCGGGTCTTCGGGGGGCTGAAAGATCTCCGCCCACACGCTTTCCACGGTGGCCGCCACCAGTTCGCTCTTGTTGGCAAAATAGTTGTAGATGGACCCGATGGAGACTCCGCAGGCGTTGGCCACCGTGCGGATGCCCACCGACTCCCATCCATGGGCCCGGATCAGGGCGCGGCTGGTCTGCAGGATCTCCTGTCGGGATGTGACCGCTGGTTTCAAGAACATCACCTCAATCTGAACAGTGTTCACTATACAGGGTCCTGCCTGGATTGTCAACCCCGGCAGGAAAAAATCCGTTGATGACGATATTTTTGCCCCTCCATCTTGCAAAAGCGGTCCGCAGGTGTATAATAAAAGACGTATGTTTGGGGCAGCGGCATGGCCGCCGTCTCATTCAGGCAGAGTAGGGGCCCGCGCGTTAAGTGCCTGACCAACGGGGAGTTGTGGCAGGACGAAGCCATGTGCGCGGTGCGGGTCCCGCATCCCACTGCTGCACACGGAAAGAGCGCTGCCGCAGAAGGGTACCCGCATCACCTTTTGCGTTGGGTGCTCTTTGTTTTTTTGCCCCGCAGCGGGGCAGGGGAGTGCGCGGTCCGGGTGCGGCCCAGCCTGTACAAGGAGGGCAAACAACCATGACCCAGCACACCCTTTCCATCCGCAGCAGCCTGTATGACCGGCTGTTCGTCCAGGCCGTGCAGGAACTGCACAGCCCCAAAACCCTGGCTACCGCCGCTGTGCTTTCGGCCCTGCACCTCATCCTCAACCAGTTCACCATTCCGGTGTCCGGTCTTCTGGAAGTGGGGTTTGATTTCCTGGCCACCGCCGCCATGGGCTATATGTGCGGCCCCTGGGTGGCCGGACTGTCCGGCATCGTCACCGACCTCTTCGGCTATGTCCTGCGCCCCAACGGCCCTTATTTCCCGGGCTGGACCCTCAGCGCCATCCTGGCGGGAATGCTGTACGGCTTCTGGTACTATCGCCGTCCCGTCAAACTGTGGCGGGTGGCGGCCTGCAAGGCCATGGCAGTGGTGCTGTTCAACTTCCTGCTTACCCCGCTGTGGCTGCATTTCCTGTACGGGCAGGCCTTTGTGGTGCTCAGCAGCCTGCGCTTTGTGAAGAACATCATCAAATTCCCCATTGATGTGGCTCTGCTGATGCTGGTTCTCAAAACCTGCGAAGGCTACCGGGCCCGACAGCGATGACGGGAAGGTTTCCTTTATAATATAACGACCCTGCGCCGGTGCCGGAAAGGTACCGGCGCCTTTTGCTGGCCCGGAGGCCCGCAGCCCGGAAGCTGTTCGGACCTGCACGAAAATTGTCCGCCTTCTGTGCACAGCGGCCCGCAGACCAAAGCAATGAAAAGTCGTACTTTTTCAAAAAATCCTTGTGCGTTTTTTCCAGAGCCACGCGAAAAAAATGACGATGAAAATTACAAATTCACAGTTTTTTTACATCTTGTCCCAAAATCATTGAAAATTGCCCACAAGGTGTCTACAATGAAGCAGTAAGGGCGGCATGCCGGATTCGGCGGGCCGCATGTTTCATTTTGTTTTGCTTGCACAAATGAAAAAGAAGGAGTACCAACTTATGAAGAAATTGCTCGGCATTCTGATGGCCGGCGCCATGATGCTGTCCCTGGCAGCCTGCGGCTCCGCCGGCAGCACGTCCACTGCCGCCGCCACCGGTGACACCGCGGAAGCCTCTGCCGCCTCCGCTTCCACCGACCTGAAGGTCGGCGTCATCCTCGTGGGTGATGAGACCGAAGGCTACAGCGCCGCCCACATCAACGGCATCAAGGAAGCCGCCGCCGAAGTCGGCCTGCCCGAGGATCAGATCATCTGGAAGTACAAGGTGCCCGAAAGCGCCGAGTGCTCCGACGCTGCGGAGGACCTGGTGGGCCAGGGCTGTGACCTGGTCATTGCCAACTCCTACGGCCATCAGACCTACCTGGTGGAAACCGCCGAGAAGTATCCCGACACCACCTTCGTTTCCATGACCGGCGACTTTGCCGCCATCAGCGGTCTGGATAACTTCAAGAACGCTTTCACCTCCGTGTACCAGTCCCGTTACGTCTCCGGCGTGGTGGCCGGCATGAAGCTGAAGGAACTGGTGGAAAGCGGCACCCTGACCCCGGAGACCCAGCCCAACTCCTTCGACGCTGACGGCAACGTCAAGATCGGCTATGTGGGCGCCTTCCCCTATGCGGAAGTCATCTCCGGCTACACCGCCTTCTATCTGGGCGTCAAGAGCGTGTTCCCCACCGTCACCATGGAAGTCATGTACACCAACTCCTGGTTCGATATCGACAAGGAAGGCGCTGCCGCTGAGGCGCTGATCGCCAACGGCTCCGTCATCATCGGCCAGCACGCCGACTCCACCGGTGCTCCTGCCGCTACCCAGCGTCTGAAGGATGCCGGCACCATCTGCTACTCCGTCGGCTACAACATCGACATGCTGGAGACCGCTCCCACTGCGGCCCTGACCTCCTCCACCAACGTCTGGAAGGTTTACTACAAGGAACTGTTCACCGCGGCCATGAACGGTGAGGAGATCCCCACCGACTGGGCCAAGGGCTATGAGGACGGCGCTGTCGCCATCACCGAGCTCGGACCTGAATGTGCCGAAGGCACCGCCGACAAGGTCGCCGAAGTGGAAGCCGCTCTGAAGGACGGCAGCCTGCACGTGTTCGATACCGCCACCTTCACCGTGGACGGCCAGACCGTGACCAGCGCTCCCATCGACCTGAGCTACTATGATTACTCCACCGGCGAGGCTGTCGCCGTGTACCAGGGCGAAACCAAGGAAGCCATCCATGACGGCTACTTTGATGAAAGCACCCTGCGCAGTGCCCCCTACTTCATGCTGCACATCGACGGCATCGTCGAGGACAGCGATCCGGTGGCCTGAAAACCAGTCTGAACATGAATTTTCGGGAGGGAAGCTCACGCTTTTGCGGGCTTCCCTTCCCGTTGTGAAAGGAGAAGGCAGCGCATGCCGAACACCCAGTATGCCATTCGGCTGGAACACATCACCAAGACCTTCGGTGAAGTGACGGCCAACCATGACGTGACCCTGGAAGTCCGCCGCGGTGAGATCCTTTCCCTTCTGGGAGAGAACGGGTCGGGCAAGACCACCCTGATGAACATGATCGCCGGCATTTACTACCCCGATGAGGGCGAGATCTATGTGGGGGATGAGGCGGTGGACATCCGCTCCCCCCGGGACGCCCTGCGCCTGGGCATCGGTATGATTCACCAGCACTTCAAGCTGGTGGATGTGTTCACCGCGCTGGAAAACATCGCCCTGTGCATGGAACCCGGGGAAAAGTTCGACCTGAAAAAGGTCCGCAGCAAAGCCCGGGCTATCTGCGAAAAATACGGGTTTGCCCTGGACCTGGACCAGAAGGTCTATGAGATGAGCGTCAGCCAGAAACAGACCCTGGAGATCGTCAAGGTGCTGTTCCGCGGCGCTGACATCCTGATCCTGGACGAGCCCACCGCCGTGCTGACCCCCCAGGAGACCGAAAAGCTCTTTGCGGTCATGCGCAACATGAAGGCGGATGGCAAGGCTGTGGTCATCATCACCCACAAGCTTCACGAGGTGCTGAGCATCAGCGACCGGGTGGCCATCCTGCGCCGGGGCGAGTATGTGGGCGACGTGGCCACCAAAGACGCCAACGAGGCCATGCTCACCGAGATGATGGTGGGCAAGAAGGTGGAACTGGACATCGAGCGCCCCCTGCCGGTCAACCCGGTGCGGCGGCTGTCGGTGCACCACCTGAGCGTTACCGGCCCCGAGGGCGGCCATGTGCTGGATGATGTGAGCTTTGACGCCTACGGCGGTGAGATCCTGGGCATTGCGGGCATTTCCGGCAACGGCCAGAAGGAACTGCTGGAAGCCATTGCCGGCCTGCAGCGGGCCGACGGCGGCGCCCAGATCCAGTTCTTTGCCCCCGGGGCGGAGGACAAGCCCACCTCCCTCATCGGCAAGACCCCCAAGGATATCCGGGACGCCGGTATCCATCTCTCCTTCGTGCCGGAGGACCGTCTGGGCATGGGCCTGGTGGGCTCCATGGGCATGACCGACAACATGATGCTCAAGAGCTACGGCAAGGGCCATTCTCCCATCGTGGACCGCAAGGCACCCCGGGAACTGGCCGAGGAAGTGCGGGAAGAGCTGGGCGTGGTCACCCCCGGCCTGAACACCCCCGTCTCCCAGCTGTCCGGCGGCAATGTGCAGAAGGTCCTGGTAGGCCGGGAACTGGCCGCCTCTCCCATCGTGCTCATGACCGCCTACGCCGTGCGCGGGCTGGACATCAACACCTCCTACACCATCTATCACCTGCTCAATGAGCAGAAGAAAAAAGGTGTGGCCGTCATCTATGTGGGCGAGGACCTGGACGTGCTGCTGGAACTGTGCGACCGCATCCTGGTTCTGTGCGGCGGCAAGGCCAACGGTATTCTGGACGCCCGCACCACCACCAAGGAGGAAGTCGGCCTGCGTATGACCGACCTGCAGAATAAAAAGGAGGTGCGCGCCTGATGGCAGCCCAAACTACACATCCGGCCGAACCGCTGGTGCGCATTGCCCGGCGGGAAGCCGCTCCCCTCAGCCGTAAGATCGCGGTGCGCGCCGCCGCCATCCTGCTGGCGCTGGTGGTGGATGCTCTGTTCATCTTCTTCGTCACCGGCCTGAACCCCATCAATGTCTATGTGGTCATGTGGGGCGGCACCTTCTCCACCACCGTCCGCTTCTCCTGGGCCATGCGGGATCTGTCCACCCTGCTGTGCATCGGCATCGCCCTGGCGCCCGCCTTCAAGATGCGCTTCTGGAACATCGGCGCCGAAGGTCAGGTCCTGGTGGGCGGTCTTGCCACCGCCCTCATCATGGTCTACTTCGGCAACAGCCTGCCTGCGCCGGCCCTGTTTGCGGCCATGGTGCTGGGCAGCCTGGCCGCCGGTGCCCTGTGGGGCTTTGTGCCTGCCTGGTTCAAGTCCCGCTGGAACACCAACGAGACCCTGTTTACCCTGATGATGAACTATGTGGCCACCAGCATCGTGGCCTGCGCCACCAACATCATGCGCGGCCAGGCTTCCAGCCTGGGCACCCTGAACAAGGCCACCAAGGCCGGCTGGCTGCCCATCCTCTTCGGCCAGCGGTATACCATCAACATCATCGTGGTGCTGGTTCTGACCTTCGCCATGTATGCCTACCTGAAATACTCCAAGCACGGCTATGAGATCGCCGTGGTGGGCGAGAGTGAAAACACCGCCCGCTACGCCGGCATCAACGTCCGCCGGGTCATGGTGCGCACCATGATCATCAGCGGCGCCGTCTGCGGCCTCACCGGCTTCCTCATTGTGGCCGGCAAGGACCAGACCATCTCCACCACCTCGGCGGGGGGCAACGGCTTCACCGCCATCATCGTGGCCTGGCTGGCCAAGTTCAATACTTTCTACATGGCGCTGATCTCCTTCCTGCTGGTCTTTCTGGAGCGGGGCGCTTCGGAGATCGCCTCGGCCTACAGCCTGAATGAATACGCCGCCGATATCATCACCGGCATCATCCTCTTCTTCATTCTGGGCAGCGAGTTCTTTATCAACTACCGCCTGATCTGGCGCGGCCATCACAAGGAGGTGAAGGGCGAATGAGCAGTCTGATTGCATGGATCATGCGTGCCATCCCCTTCGGCACCATCATCATGTACGGTGCCATGGGCGAAACCGTCACCGAAAAGTCCGGCAACCTGAACCTGGGTGTGCCCGGCATCATGTATCTGGGCGGCTTTGCCGGGTTTGCCAGCGCGTACTATTATGAAAACAGCGTGGCCAATCCCATTCCCGCCCTCAGCGTCCTCATCGCTTTGGTCTGCGCCCTGGTGGCCTCGGCCCTGGGCGGGCTGATCTACGCCTTCCTGACCATCAGCCTGCGGGCCAACCAGAACGTCACCGGCCTGGCCCTGACCACCTTCGGCATGGGCGTGGCCAACTTCTTCGGCGTCTTTATCCTGGACGGTGCCACCTACAGCGCCGCCCCCATCGCCAACAAGGCCTTTGCCGCCAAGATCCCGGTGCTCTCCCAGATGGGCGTGCTGGGCCAGACGGTGTTCTCCTACGGCTTCCTGGCCTATGCGGCCATTGTGCTGGCCATCGTGCTGCACTGGTTCTTCAACCGCACCCGCGCGGGTCTGAACCTGCGAGCCGTGGGTGAAAACCCCGCCACCGCCGACGCCGCCGGCATCAACGTTACCCGGTACAAGTACCTGGCTACCTGCATCGGCGCCGCCATCTGCGGCGTGGGCGGCCTGTACTACGTGCTGGACTACAACCAGGGCATCTGGGCCACCACCGGCCAGATCGAAGCCCTGGGCTGGCTGGCCCTGGCCCTGGTCATCTTCACCACCTGGAAGCCCCTCAATGCCATCTGGGGCGCCTACCTCTTCGGCATCCTGTACTGGCTGTATCAGTTCCTGCCCAGCATGCTGGGCATCACCGTGTCCAGCGCCATGACCGACCTGGTGCAGATGGTGCCCTATGTGGTCACCATCGTGGTGCTGATCGCCGTTTCCATGCGCCGCAAGAAGGAAGACCAGCCCCCGGCTCACCTGGGCCTGGCTTACTTCCGGGAGGAACGCTGACCCCGCAGTACCATTCCTGCATAAAAATGCCTGCCGCATTGCCCGGCGGGCATTTTCTTTTGCGGAATTTTGCCGGTTTTGTACCCGAATTCACAGATTTTTTTCTTGCTGTTTTTTCTGCAAAAGTATACAATTGAACCGATATCGCTGTATAAAAACGGTATATCTGGAAGGTTTTTCACATCTGTTGCACCCTTTCAACACATTTTTCCCGTACACTGAAAACAGCTATTGATGAAAATCTCAGTTTCGTAAGAATTGCAGAGAGGCAGGAAAACTCCATGTTCAACCCGTTCAAAAAAGACCAGGCTGTGGAGGTACAGGACCCCGAACAGCCGGATACCATCCCCGGGCAGGACGGGGAAGAAGCCGACGCCGCTTACAGCGCGGAGGAAGCCCTTCCCGCCGTGCCGGGCAAACCTACTCTGCCCGCCCGCCTGGGCGGCTGGCTGGGCCGCCACAAAAAGCTGGTCGTTGCCGCCGTGGTGGTTGTGGCTGCTGCGGGCGTCATCACCTGGCGTATGCGGGCGGTGCCGGCTTCTGCGGACGCCGAGTACCAGTACATCCGCACCACCACCCTGACAAAAGGCAGCCTGAACGATTCGGTCACGGTGACCGGCACGGTGGTCTCCGGCGATGAGGCGGACGTGACCGTGTCCGACAGTGTCAAGACCTACAAGGTGGCCACGGTGGAGGCCGAAGTGGGGGACACGGTGCAGGAGGGGGATATTATCGCCACCCTGGACACCACCGACCTGAAAAAGCAGATCGAGGATGCCCGGCAGAGCTACAATGATACCCTCCAGTCTGCCCAGACCAGTTATGACCGGGCGGTGGACGACTACAACACCTCCCTGGTGCAGCATGACAACAACCTCATCGATCTGCAGGCCAAAATCGACCAGGCGGACGAAGCCCAGGCCGATGCGCAGGAGGCCCTGGACGAGGCCAAATCCAAACGGGATGCAGCCAAGAGCACCTACGATGCGGCAGTGAGCGATTACAACGGCCTGGTCAATGACTTCAACATGGTCAAGGCCCAGATCGACAGCTACACCTCCGCCTACAACAGCGCTTCCGATGCCCTCAATGCGGCGCTTTCCGCCCTGAACAGCGCCAACAACGCGGTGACAGCCGCCCTTGGTGAGCAGCAGGCCGCCCAGTCGGCCTACTCCGCCGATCCCAGCGACGCCAACAAGATTGCCCTGGATACGGCCAACAGCAAGGTGGATGCGGCCACCGCCACCCAGGGCTCCGCCCAGACCGCGTATACGGCGGCGGAATCGGCGGCAGCCGATGCCCAGCAGAAGCTGTCCGACGCTCAGAACAGCTGCTCGGTCACCTCCCGCGGTCTGTACGGGTATGCGGTGATCGAACAGGCGGTGAACTCGGCGGAGCAGACCAAGACCGCCGCCGAGACCGCTTACAACCAGGCTGAAACCCAGGTGGATACCGCCGAGTCCCAGCTGGAGACGGCGGAACAGCAGGTCAAGAGCGCCCATGACGCCTACGACAACGAGAAAAACTACTCCACCATCAAGTCCAAGGCCCAGGCGGTGGAGGATGCCCAGACCAAACTGGAGCAGGCCAAGCGTACCCCGGACAACCTGGAAACGCTGCAGGATACCCTGGCGGACTGCACCCTGACCGCCACCATGTCCGGAACCATCACCGCCCTGGATGCCACCGTGGGCTCGGTGTGTGCGGGCACGGTGGCCACCATCCAGGACACTGACGCCCTGGTGGTGGAGGTCACCATCCCGGCGGATGACGTGCCCGGGCTGGAAACCGGCATGTCCTGTCTGATCACCTCCGATGCCACCGGCGACACCGAGATCGCCGGTACCCTGACCCAGATCGACCCTGTGGCCAACGACCAGGGCTCTTTCGGCGCCAAGGTCCGGGTCACCGGGGAAGCGGAGGACCTGCTCATCGGTATCCAGGCCCAGGTGGAGATCATCAAGAGCCAGGTCACCGATGTGTATGTGGTGCCCATGGACGCGGTGGGCACCGCCGAGGACGGCAGCCGGTATGTGCTGCGCAAGACCGGCGGGGAAGGGGTGGATATGACCTTTGAGCAGGTCACCGTCACCACCGGCGATTCCAACGATTACTACACCACCATCTCCGGCGACGACCTGCAGGAAGGGGATGTGATCCGTTCCAGCGCCGACCTGACCCAGGGCATCGTCACCACCACCGACCCCATGGAGCAGATGATGCAGGCCATGAACAGCGGGGCTCCCGGCGGCGGGCAGGCACCCGCCGGTGACAGACCCACCGACATGGGCGGCGGCCAGGCACCGGCCGGTGATGCCGGCGGCGGTGGCGCCCCCGGCGGTGCGGCGGGAGGAATGTGACCATGGCCGACAGCAAGCAGTTTGCCGAAGCCGTGGCCCGCAACCTCGGGGCCCCGGCGGCACCCCGGCGCCCGCTCATCCAGATGCGGGGCATCCGCAAAAGCTATTACATCGGCCGTCCCAATGAGCTGGAGATCCTCCACGGCATCGACCTGCAGGTATATCCCGGAGAGTTCGTGGCCATCGTGGGGGAATCCGGCTCCGGCAAATCCACCCTCATGAACATCATCGGGGTGCTGGACAAGCCCACCCAGGGCAGCTATGTCCTGGACGGGGTGAACATCCACGACGCCAGGGACAGGGAACTGGCCACCATCCGCAACCGGAAGATCGGCTTTGTGTTCCAGACCTACAACCTCATCGGGCGGCAGAGCGCCTTGAAGAACGTGGAACTGCCCATGCTCTACGCCGGAGTCCCCGGTGGCGAGCGGGCCCGCCGGGCCAAGGAGTGGCTTGCCCGGGTGGGCATGGGGGACCGGATGCGTCACCAGCCCAACGAGCTTTCCGGCGGGCAGAAGCAGCGGGTGGCCATCGCCCGGGCCATGGTGAACAACCCAGCCCTGATCCTGGCGGACGAGCCCACCGGCGCTTTGGACAGCGAGACCAGCCGGGTGGTCATGGACCTGTTCCATGAGATGCACCGGCGCTACCATAAAACCATCGTGCTCATCACCCACAACCCGGCCCTGGCCCGGGAGTGTGAGCGGGTGCTGACCCTGAAGGACGGGCGCATTGTGGATGAGCAGAAAGGGGAGGGTGCCCATGGGACTTTCTAACCTGGTGGAAAACATCAGCATGGCCCTCACCAGCCTGAAAAGCAACAAGATGCGCAGCCTGCTCACCATGCTGGGCATCATCATCGGCATTGCGGCGGTCATTGCCATCGAGACGGTGGGCGGCAGCCTGACCGGCACCGTCACCGACAGCATGTCCGGCATGGGGGTGGCCAATATCACGGTAAGCCTGACCCAGAAGGACAGCGACGACACCAGCGGTACCTCCGCGGGGGTGACCCTGCGCCGGTTCATGGACAGTACCCCCGGCGGGGAGGACCTGATCACCGATACCATGATCCAGGAGTTTGAGGCCACCTTCCCGGACAAGGTGGAGCGGGTGGAGCTGACCCGGGAAGCCGGTACCGCCACCATCGACAAGGTCGGCGACCCGGATACCACCATCTCCGCCACCCTGACCGGAGCGTCCCCCGCCACCCTCGACGCCCTGGAAGAGGATACCCCCATCCTGGCCGGGCGGTGGCTCACCGATGGGGACGAGGGCAAGTATCTCTGCGTAGTGTCGGAAAAATTCGTGGAGCAGGCCATCGGCACCACCAACGCCGACGCCCTGGGCGCCCGGGTGGTGCTCACGGTGAACGGCTCCCCCTGCGCCTTCTATGTGGCGGGGGTGTATACCTATGTGGAAAATGAGTACGCCAGCCTGATGGGGGCCCAGGATGACGATTCCATCCAGACCACCGTCTATATTCCCCTCGAGACCGCCCGGGCCCTGACCGGAGCGGACGAGGGCTACCAGAGCCTGACGGTGGTGGCGGCCAACGGGGTGGACGTGACCGACTTTGTGGACGTGGTGGGGGATTACTTTGCCAGCTACTACACCCGCAACGACACCTGGACCGTCCAGGCCACCAGCATTTCCAGCCTGGTGGAATCCATGACCGAAATGCTGGACACCATTTCCCTGGGCATCTCCGCCATTGCGGCCATCTCGCTGCTGGTGGGGGGCATCGGGGTCATGAACATCATGACCGTTTCGGTCACCGAGCGCACCCGGGAGATCGGCACCCGCAAGGCCCTGGGGGCCCCCAGCTCGGCCATCCGGCTGCAGTTCATCACCGAATCCATCGTGCTCTGTCTCATCGGCGGGGCCATCGGGGTGGCGCTGGGCGTATCCCTGGGCATGGGGCTCAGCAGCCTCATCGGGTTTGCAGCCAGGCCCAGCCTGTCCGCCATCCTCATTGCGGTGGGCTTCAGCATGGCCATCGGCGTCTTTTTCGGGTATTATCCCGCCAACAAGGCCGCCAAACTGGACCCCATCGAGGCCC
>CAUEKL010000046.1 GCA_959018215.1 uncultured Gemmiger sp. | reverse complement strand
GGCAGAGGGGCCCCTTCCGGCGCACCAAGGTTTCCCAGAAATGGGAAACCTTTTTCTGTTGTGATCATCCGGAAAAGGTTCAATCTACGCTTTCGGTTGGTTCCGGCGGAGATGGCATTGCGGGAGAGCCCTGCCTGTGCTACACTGAAATTGAAAAAACCTTGCCCGGAACAGGACAGGGAAAACAGGCGCGTACGCCGCGCAGGGAGGTCACTGTCATGAAACTGTTTACCTATGCGGACCGGTATCTCAAACAAAGCAGCTGGAAAGATCTGGCCCTGATCAAGTTCTGCCTGTGTGCCATAGGGGTGCTCATCGGCCTGGCGGTGCCCCGCAGCCGTCGGCGGCAGTTTGCCTTTGGGGCGGTGGTGGTGTTCCTGACCACCTATCTGCCGCTGATGAACAAATTCGCCCATGTGGTTGTGCAGACCCGGCGGGAGGAAGAACTTTCGGAAGCGGAAGAACCGGCGGCGGAACCGGAAGCATAACCAAAACGAATTCCTATTATAATAAGAAAGGCGGCACCCTGCGGCGTATGGCGCGGCGGGGCGACCGCCTTGTGCTTTTTTTGGCCCTGCTTGGCAGGAGCATTTGTTTTGAACACATTGCAAAATAATTATGAACATGTTAAAAATTTATTGAACTTTTTGCGCAAATCCCCTATACTGGAAACAGTGTGACGGCGGCCATGGCTGGGCCGCCTTTCTGATCCAGGTGCCGGAAGATAGAATCACCGGCATTGTAACGGAGGATTTTGTTGTATGCGAAGATTGTCTATCGAGACCCCGGACCGCGCCCAGCAGGTGGTACAGGACCTCTGCCGGGATATGGGGCACCGTGTGGCCGCCAACCCGCCGGGACTCTGCCCGGTGGACCTGGCCCTGAACTTCCTGCGTCTGTGCCATGCCCAGACCTGCGGCAAGTGTGTACCATGCCGCATCGGTCTTTCCCAGCTGGAAACCCTCATCGAGAGTGTGCTGGACCAGACCGCTCCCGAAGGTACCATTGATCTCATCGAATCCACCGCGGCCGCCATTGCGGATTCCGCCGACTGCGCCATCGGCTACGAGGCCGCCGCCATGGTGCTGGAAGGAGTGCGGGGCTTTAGGGAGGATTACGAGCTCCACGCCAAAGAAGGCCGCTGCATCTGTTCCCTCAAGCAGCCGGTGCCCTGCGTGACCGTCTGCCCGGCCCATGTGGATATCCCCGGATATATCGCCCTGGTGCGGGAAGGCCGCTTCCAGGATGCGGTGGACCTCATCCGCAAGGACAATCCCTTCCCGTATTCCTGCGCCTATGTGTGTGAGCATCCCTGCGAAAAGCAGTGCCGCCGCCGTCTGGTGGATGATGCCATCAACATCTGCGGCATCAAGCGGTATGCGGTGGACCATTGCGGGGACGAGACCCCGCCGGTCCCTGCCGAAGCCACCGGCAAGCGCATCGCGGTGGTGGGCGGCGGCCCCAGCGGGCTGACGGCCGCTTATTATCTGCGGCTCATGGGCCACAGCGTCACCGTCTTTGAACAGCGGGACCGCCTGGGCGGTATGCTGCGCTACGGCATCCCGGACTATCGCCTGCCCCCGGAGGTGCTGCAGAAAGACATTGATTACATTCTCAAGACCGGGGTGGAGGTCAAGACCGGCGTCTGCATCGGCACCGACATCCAGGTGGAACAGCTGCGCCGGGACTACGACGCCCTGTATGTGGCCATCGGCGCCCACGCCGACAAGAAACTGGGTCTGCCCGGGGAGGACAGTGAAAACGTCCTTTCCGCCGTGGAGTTCCTGCGGAACTGCGGTGAAGGCCATCCCCTGGACTTCACCGGCAAGCGGGTGGTGGTCATCGGCGGCGGCAACGTGAGCATGGACGCCACCCGCACCGCCATCCGTCTGGGTGCCGAAAGCGTGACCTGCGTTTACCGCCGCCGTCTGGACGATATGACCGCCCTGCCGGAGGAGATCGCCGATGCCCAGGCCGAAGGCTGCCAGATCCTGCCCCTGCAGGCGCCCCACCGCATCGAGGCCGACGAGAAGGGCAGGGTGGCGGCTTTGTGGACCAAGCCCCAGATCATCGGGGGCTACGGCCGGGACGGCCGCCCCGGTCCCCGGGATGCTGCCGAGCGGGAGTTCCGTATCCCCTGTGATTACCTCATCATCGCCATCGGCCAGCGTATCGAATCCGACAACTTTGAAAAAGGCGGCATCGGCACCAGCCGGGGTGCTCTCAAAGCCGACCTGTCCGGCTATGTGCCCGGCACCCCCAACGTCTTTGCCGGGGGCGATGCGGTCACCGGTCCCGCCACCGTCATCCGGGCGGTGGCGGCGGGCAAGGTGGGCGCCGCCAACATCGACAGCTTCCTGGGGTATTCCCACACCATCCGCTGTGATGTGGAGATCCCCCCGGCCCGGCTGTCCAACACGCCGCCCTGCGGCCGTATTCAGCTCAAAGCCCGCAATCCGCTGGAATCCAGGACCGACTTTGCCCTGGCCACCTGCGGCATGACCGAGGAGGAAGCCATGCAGGAAGCAAGCCGCTGCCTGCGGTGCGACCACTTCGGCTACGGCATCTTCAAGGGAGGGAGGACGACCCAATGGTAAACGTAACTGTCAACGGCCGGGCCGTCGCCGTGCCCGAGCATACCACCATCCTGGAAGCCGCCAAGGCCGCCGGGGTGGACATTCCTCATCTGTGCTATCTCAAGCACCTCAACGAGATCGGCGCCTGCCGGGTCTGCTGTGTGGAGATCGAAGGGGAGCGCAACCTGGTGCCCAGCTGCAACAATCCCGTGTTCGAGGGTATGGTCATCCGCACCAATACCCCCCGGGTGCGCCGGACCCGCAAGATCAACGTGGAGCTCATCCTGTCCCAGCACGACTGTCACTGTGCCACCTGCCTGCGCAGCGGCAACTGCCATCTGCAGAACATCGCCAACGACCTGGGCATCCTGGAAAACCCCTATCCCCGGGATCTGGTCACCGGCGCCCGGGCCCAGTGGCCCAAGGATTTCCCCCTCTACCGGGACACCAACAAGTGCATCAAATGCATGCGCTGCATCCAGGTGTGCGATAAGGTCCAGGGGGTCAATGTCTGGGACCTGTCCGGCACCGGCAGCCGCACCCGGGTGGATGTGAGCCATAACCGCCGCATTAAGGAGTCCGACTGCGTGCTCTGCGGCCAGTGCATCACCCATTGCCCCACCGGCGCCCTGCGGGAACGCAGCGACACCGAAAAGGCCTTCACCGCCCTGGCCGACCCCAACCTGGTCACGGTGGTGCAGATCGCCCCGGCAGTGCGCGCCGCCTGGGGAGAGAGCCTGGGCCTGCCCCCGGAAAAGGCCACCGTCAACCGGATGGCGGCGGTGCTGCGGGCACTGGGCTTTGACTATGTGTTCGACACCTCCTTCTCCGCCGACCTGACCATCATGGAGGAAGGCACCGAGTTTCTCCATCGCTTCCAGGCAGGGGACACCCAGTTCCTGCCCATGTTCACCAGCTGCTGCCCCGGCTGGGTGCGGTACCTCAAAGGCCATTACCCGGACATGACCGCCCGGCTGTCCACCGCCAAGAGCCCTCAGCAGATGTTCGGCGCTGTGGTCAGGAACTATCTGTCCCGCAAGATCGGGGTGCGCCCGGATCAGATCTACAGCGTGTCCATCATGCCCTGTGTGGCCAAAAAGGCGGAGTGCGCCCTGCCCACCATGGAAACCGAGGCGGGCCGGGATGTGGACCTGGCCCTGACCACCCGGGAACTGGTGCGGATGATCCGTGCCGAGCACCTGCATCCCGAACGGATGGCAGAGGAAGCCTTCGACTCCATTCTGGGTCCCTACAGCGGGGCCGGGGTCATCTTCGGGGCCACGGGCGGCGTCATGGAAGCCGCCTTGCGCAGCGCCTACTATCTGGTCAACAACCAGAACCCGCCGCCGGAGGCCTTCCGGGCTGTGCGGGGGACTGCCGACGGCACCCCCGGCTGGACCGAGGCGGAATTTGACCTGGGCGGTGCCTGCGTCAAGACGGCGGTGGTCAGCGGGCTGGCCAACACCCGCCGCCTCATCGAGGCGGTGCGCGCCGGCCGTGTAC
Source organism: uncultured Gemmiger sp. (assembly GCA_959018215.1). Taxonomy (GTDB): domain Bacteria; phylum Bacillota; class Clostridia; order Oscillospirales; family Ruminococcaceae; genus Gemmiger. The sequence goes on along the minus strand of CAUEKL010000046.1, from coordinate 8,663 downwards.
ACTACGATTTTGTGGAGGTCATGGCCTGTCCCGGCGGATGTGCCGGCGGCGGGGGACAGCCCCACAGCCCTGACGACGAGGAGCTGGCTCACACCCGCGGACAGGTGCTGTACAGCATCGACAAGGGCAGCGCCCTGCGCTTCTCCCACGAAAATCCGGCCATCCAGGCCCTGTACCGGGAAGCCCTGGGCGCCCCCGGCAGCGAGACAGCCGAAGCCTGGCTGCACACCGACCACTTTGGTTGGAATATGCCCGGTCAGGATGAAAAAAGTGAATAAAAATACTTCCTGAAAAGCGCTTTGCGCAAAGAAAAAAATCAGCTTTTTTTGCCCGGTACCGGCAGGTGCCGGGCAAATTTTCACATTTGGAGGGTCTTTTCTGTCCGGCGGACAAGTTGACAACGTTACAATTTTGTGATATTTTATTGAGGATTCCTTTGCTCAAACGATGGCGTTTGATCAAACGCTGTCGTTCCTTTTTTTTGTGGTGGGGTGTCCGCCAAAGGCACACAAACGTGTTCCGGACCCGGCACCGCACCGCAACGGGGGACAGGCGGGGAAAACGGGCGGCGGCCCGTTCAAAACACGCGGCCAGCGCGGGTCCTGCAGGACCCCGTATTTAATGAGGAGAGTGAACGAACGTGACCCGATATGTCGTAAAACGTGTGTTGCTGGCGATCGTGACCGTGATCATTATCAGCTTGATCACCTTCTTCGCGATGAACGCGATCCCCGGCGGCCCCTTCAACAAGGAAAAGGCTCCCAGTCCGCAGGTCCAGGCCGTGCTGGAAGCACGTTACAACCTGGATAAGCCGGTGGGGGAACAGTACATCCTGTATATGAACAATATCCTGCACGGTGACTGGGGCGTGTCCCTGAAGACCGGCCGTGATATTACCTCCACCCTGATCACCCGCTTCGGCGTTTCCTCTCAGCTGGGTCTGCAGGCCGCCGCGGTGGCTGTGGTCCTGGGCCTGGTTCTGGGCAGCATTGCGGCCCTGAACCGCAACAAGCTGCCGGACCGGCTCATCATCTTCTTCACCACCCTGTTCACCGGTGTGCCCAGCTTTGTTCTGGCCACCCTGCTGCTGCTGGTCTTCTGCGTGCAGCTGAACATTTTCCCGGTGTGGAGCGCGGAAAACCCCAACTACTTCCTGCCGGTGGTTTCCCTGTCCCTGTACCCCATGGCCTATATCACCCGTCTGACCAAGACCAGCATGCTGGACGCCCTGGGCCAGGATTATGTGCGTACCGCCCGGGCCAAAGGCGTGCCTCAGGTCAAGGTCATCTTCAAGCATGCCCTGCGCAATGCGCTGATCCCCGTTGTCACCTACGTAGGCCCCATGATCGCCTACATCATCACCGGCTCCATGGTCGTTGAGAGCATCTTCACCATCGGCGGCCTGGGCACCCAGTTCGTCAACAGCATCAACAACAGCGACTACCCCCTGATCATGGCCACCACCCTGTTCCTGGGCATCCTGATGGTGTCGGCCAACCTGATCACCGACCTGGTGTACAAGCTGATCGACCCGCGCATCGAACTGGAGTAAGAAGGAGGAAAGAAAATGACCTACGCAGAAAACGGTATGCCCGAAAAGAACCCTCTTTCGGTCCAGATCGATCTGTCCAAGTTCAGCTCCGCTGACTTTGAACCCGCCACCGACGAAGAAAAGGCACAGCAGGAGGTCATGGGCGAAAGCGTGACCTTCTTCAAGGACGGCTGCCGCCGCCTGATGAAGAACAAGCTGGCCGTGGGCAGCATCGTCGTGCTGGTCCTGCTGCTGCTCAGCATCATCATCATCCCGTTCTTCGTCCCCTACAGCTATGAGGACATCATCACCGTGGACGGCCGCCGCGACAAGACCGCCACCAACCTGGCCCCCTTTGAATGGTCCCAGCGCGAACAGCAGTATATGGAGGAGACCGGCGAGCAGCTGTTCCCCCATGTCATGGGCACCGACAGCCTGGGCCGTGACTACTTCATCCGCGTCATCTACGGCACCCGCGTCTCCCTGGCCGTCGGCCTGGTGGCGTCCATCATGGTGCTGATCATCGGTTTGATCTACGGCTCCATTTCGGGCTGGTGCGGCGGCACGGTGGATATTATCATGATGCGTATCGTGGATATTATCTACAGTCTGCCGGACACACTGATGATCATTCTGCTCTCCGTCGTTCTGAACGAGACCCTGAAGCCGGTCATTGAGAAGGTTCCCATGCTGCAGTCCCTGGGCACCAACATGATCGCCCTGTTCCTGGTCTTCGGCCTGCTGTACTGGGTGGGCATGGCCCGTCTGGTCCGTGGCCAGATCCTGACCATCAAGCAGAACGAGTACGTTCTGGCGGCCCGCACCATCGGCACGCCCAGCGGCCGCATCCTGCGCAAGCACATCCTGCCCAACTGCCTGTCCGTCATCATCATCTCGGTGGCGCTGCAGATCCCCTCGGCCATCTTCACCGAAAGCTATCTGTCCTTCCTGGGTATCGGCGTCAAGGTGCCCATGCCTTCGCTGGGCTCTCTGGCCAACGAAGCCCGTGCGGGTATCAACAGCTATCCCATGAAGCTGGTCTTCCCGTCGCTGATCATCTGCCTGATCGTTCTGGCCTTCAACCTGCTGGGCGACGGTCTGCGCGACGCGTTCGACCCCAAACTGAAGCGCTGAGGAGGGGCAAAGTATGAGTGAAGTAAAAACCAGCCAGGACTGGAAATACCTCCTGGAAGTCAAGGACCTGCATACCACCTTCTCCACCGACAAGGGCGGCGAAGTGCATGCGGTCAACGGCGTCTCTTTCGCCCTGGAACCCGGCAAGATCCTGGGTATCGTGGGTGAATCCGGCTCCGGCAAGTCCGTCACCGCCTATTCCATCATGGACATCCTGTCCGAAAACGGCGGCATCACCGGCGGTCAGGTCCTGTACAAGGGTCAGGACATCACCAAGTGGGATGAAAAGCAGATGCAGTCCTTCCGCGGCAAATGCTGCTCCATCATCTTCCAGGACCCCATGACCAGCCTGAACCCCGTGTTCACCATCGGCAACCAGCTGATGGAAGCCATCATGCTGCACACCGACCGCAACAAGGCCCAGGCCAAGGCCCGCGCCATTGAGATGCTGGAACTGGTGGGCATCAATGAACCGGAAAAGCGGATCAAGCAGTATCCCTATGAGCTGTCCGGCGGCATGCGCCAGCGTGTCATGATCGCCATGGCTCTGGCCTGCGAACCCGATATCCTGATCGCCGACGAGCCCACCACCGCCCTGGATGTGACCATCCAGGCCCAGATCCTGGAACTGATGCAGGATCTGCAGAAGAAACTGGGCATGGCCATCATCATCGTTACCCATGACCTGGGCGTCATCGCCTCCATGTGCGATGAGATCATCGTCATGTACGGCGGCCGTGTGTGTGAGCGCGGCACCGCCGACGACATCTTCTACGCGCCGGCCCACGAATACACCAAGGGCCTGCTGCGTTCCATCCCCTCCGGCTCCAACATGAAAGAGCGGCTGATTCCCATCGGCGGCACGCCCATCAACATGCTGGACCTGCCCGCGGGCTGTGCTTTCTGCCCCCGGTGCGATTCCGCCATGAAGATCTGCCTGCGCGAACTGCCCCCGGAACTCCAGGTGGGCGAACACCATATGGCTTCGTGCTGGCTCAATGTGAAGAATGCAAAGGAGGGGAAGTAAGATGGCAAACAGCGAATACCTTTTGCAGGTCGAGCATTTGAAGGAATATTTCCCCGTTCGTGCCGGCCTGACCAAGACCATCCACCTCAAGGCTGTGGATGATGTCTCCTTCGCCATCCGCCCGGGCGAGACCCTGGGTCTGGTAGGCGAATCCGGCTGCGGCAAGACTACGGTCGGCCGCACCCTGCTCCAGCTGTACAAACCCACCGCCGGCCGCATCACCTTCGACGGCAAGGTCATCTATGACAGCGGTGAACAGTACGACGAAAACGGCCAGCTGAAGGTGGATGCCAACGGCAAGCCGGTCATGGGCAAGAAGGTCCATGTGGATATGCTGCCTTACCGCAAGGAAATGCAGATGGTCTTCCAGGACCCGTATTCTTCCCTGAACCCCCGCATGACCGTCGAGGACATCATCGGGGAGCCTCTGGATGTGCACAAGCTGTGCAGCAACAAGAAGGAACGCCACGAGCGCGTCATGGAACTGATGGAGCTGGTCGGCCTGAACGCCGAACACGCCATGCGCTATCCCCATGAGTTCTCCGGCGGTCAGCGTCAGCGTATCGGCATTGCCCGTGCCCTGGCGGTCAACCCCAAGTTCATCGTCTGCGACGAGCCCGTCTCCGCTCTGGACGTTTCCATCCAGGCCCAGGTCGTCAACATGTTTGAGGACCTGCAGGAGAAGCTGGGCGTTGCCTACCTCTTCATTGCCCACGACCTGCTGGTCGTGCACCACATCAGCGACCGCATCGCCGTTATGTACCTGGGCAAGATGATGGAGATGGCCGACGCCGACGAACTCAACGACAATCCCATCCATCCCTATACCCAGAGCCTGCTGTCCGCCGTGCCGGTGCCCGATCCGCGTACCGCCCGTGCGTCCAAGCGTATCGTGCTGGAAGGGGACGTGCCCAGCCCGCTGCATATGCCCAGCGGCTGCCCCTTCCGTACCCGCTGCCGTTACGCCACCGAGCAGTGCGCCAAGGCCATGCCTCCGTTTACCGACCGAGGCAACGGCCACTATGTCGCCTGCTGGAACAAGTAAGGACATCGGCCCGATAAAAGGGAAATTCTGCCTGTCCGTTGCCCATGGGCAGGCAGCTGCTTAACAGAACATACAAAGACAAGGCGCTTGCCGTGTGCGAATTTTGGCACCCTGCCCAAAAATGGTGACTGAAAAGCAACAGCTTGGCTGCCGGCATTGCAAATGCCGGAACCGGAACTTATAATGGGCATTGTATCAGGAGGAGTCCAGACAAGGGCGGAACGTCCGCTTTTGTCCGGGTTTCTGATAGAATCTCTAGGAGGAAAGAACAATGAAAAAGCTCATGGCATCTGCACTCGCTGCCGCCATGGTCGTCAGCCTGGCTGGCTGCGGTGGTTCCAAGACCGCAACCACCGGCGAGACCGGTTCCGCGGCTGCGACTTCGGAGTCTGCTTCCACTGAGTCTGTGCTCAACACCGACACCAGCACGTTGTACATCAACCTGGCGTCTGAGCCCGACCGTCTGGACCCGGCTCTGAACTCCACCGTTGACGGCGCCGTTCTGGCCGTCAACAGCTTCGTGGGTCTGCTGACCTACGACGAAAACGGCCAGCTGGCCCCGGGCGTGGCGGAAAGCTACGACGTCTCCGAGGACGGCATGACCTACACCTTCCACCTGCGTCAGAGCAAGTGGAGCGACGGCACCGACCTGACCGCTAAGGACTTCGTCTACAGCTGGAACCGTGCCGCCAACCCGATGACCGCTTCCGACTACAGCTACCTGTTCGACGGCCTGATCGCCAAGAACGAGGCTGCCGAGGAAATGGTTGCCAACCCCGAATACGACGCTGCTGCCGCTGAGGCTGCCGCTGCTTCCGGCGAAGAGTACAGCACTCCCGCTGAAGTGTACAGCGACGCTGCTCTGGCTCTGCAGGAAGCCAACGACATCCTGGTGGGTGTTGAGGCTACCGACGACTACACCCTGACCGTCACCCTGGTCAGCCCCTGCCCGTACTTCCTGAGCCTGTGCGCTTTCCCGACCTTCTTCCCGGTCCCGCAGGCTTCTGTGGAAGCTGCCAACACCGACGGCACCAACCCCGGCGCCTGGGCTCTGGAAGCCGGCTTCGTCTCCAACGGTCCCTACACCTGCACCGCCTGGAACCATGACGAGAGCATGACCTACACCAAGAACCCCAACTACTACGATGCCGACAGCGTTTCCATCGAAACCCTGCAGTTCATGCTGAGCGCCGATGACACCGCTATCTACAACGCCTACATGGCCGGCAACCTGGACTTCATCGATACCATCCCCAACGAGCAGATCCCCAAGCACAACGGTACCGACCCTGAGTTCCACATTGCCACCAACATCGGCACCTACTATGTTGGCTTCAACGTGAACTCCAAGCTGTTCGAGGGCAAGACCCCTGAGCAGGCCAATGCTATGCGTGAAGCCATCAACCTGCTGATCGACCGTCAGTACATCGTTGACACCATCGGTCAGACTGGCCAGGAACTGGCCAACACCTTCGTTCCTGCCGGCATGAGCGACTCCAACGGCGCTGAATTCCGTCAGAACACCGACAGCTACACCTATCCCGATGCCGAGGCTGTCGGCTACTTCGATCCCACCGAGGATGCCTACGACGAAAACCTGGCCACCGCAATCTCCCTGCTGGAGAGCGCCGGCTATGAGTTCGACGACAACGGCATGCTGAGCTCCTCCACCCCGCTGTCCTTCACCTACCTGACCAACGAAGGCGCCGACAACGAGGCCATCGGCGCTGCTATCCAGCAGGATATGGCCGCTGTTGGCATCACCGTCGACGTGGAGACCCAGTCCTGGAACGTCTTCCTGAACGAACGTAAGGCCGGCAACTACGACGTCTGCCGTCAGGGCTGGCTGGCTGACTTCGATGACCCCATCAACATGCTGGAGATGTGGACCACCGAGTCCGGCAACAACGACTCTCAGTTCGGCCGTCCCGATGAGACCGGCTCCGTGCCTTCCTACGCTCCGCAGAACTGGGATACTTACAACGAGCTGATCGCCAGCATCAAGGCTGAGACCGATCTGACCGCCCGTGTTGCTCTGATGCACCAGGCTGAGGATATGCTCATGGAGACCTGGGCTGTTGTGCCTCTGTACTACTACAACGACCCCTACATGCAGAAGTCCAATGTGGAAGGCGTCTACACCAACTCCTTCGGTTACAAGTACTTCCACCATGCCACCAAGACCGCTGCCTGATTCAATCAGCGTAACGGCTTGAAAAGCAACTAAGAACCGCCCCCGTGCCTGGCACGGGGGCGGTTTTTTGTCTGCAAAAAATGGTTGCATAAAAAAAGTCCTGCCGGAATCCGGCAGAACAAGTGTGGCTGCTTTACAGCTTGCCTTCCTCCAGCAGCTGCCGTACTTCCAGCAGGTCATGGCAGCAGCAGGTGTAAAGCTGTTTGATTTCCTCGTCGGGCTGGGCCAGGTCGGGCACCATCACGGTCACGGCGCCCGCCGCATGCCCGGCGCGCACCCCGTTGAAGCTGTCCTCCAGCACCAGACAGTCCTGGGCGGGCAGACCCAGCTGGGCGGCGGCTTTCAGGAAGATGTCCGGGTCCGGCTTGGAGTGCTCCACATCATTTCCGCAGACGATACCCTGGAAATATCCGTCCACCCGGGCGTTTTTCAGGTTGTTCGCAATGATGTCCCGGGGACTGGAACTGGCCACGATGCAGGGAATGCGGTGCTCGTTCAGCCATTCCAGCAGCTCCCGCAGCCCCGGCTTGCAGGGCACAGGACGGGTGAACCGCTCCGCCGCAACGGCATAGACCTCCTTCAGCATCACCTTGGGGTCGATCTGGGGATAAAATTCCGCCAGATGCCGCAGCAGGTTCTCCCCGGCCAGTCCCCGGCCGGTGGCCATGAATTCCGGCACCGGCATCGGCAGCCCCAGCTTGCGGCAGCAAGGTTCCCAGAAGGTGTCCCACAGACGTTCGGTGTCGAACATCAGTCCGTCCATATCAAAAATTACGCCCTTGACCATACTACTTTCTCCTTCTCTGTGCGGTAAATTCGCGCCCTTATTGTACCGCAAAAATCTCCCGCATGCAACAAAAGTTCCTTCTTGGGGCTTGTATTCACCACTTTACAGCGCTATAATAAGGCATAGCTATACGGACCGCCCCTCGCGGTGTGGCGCCAGACGGCCGCATATGCTGTTTTGTGCGAATATTTGTGCGTAGTAAGGAGAGAAGGAAAAATGTTGGACATCAAGATCACGCGTACCACAACGCCCAAAGAAAAACCTCAGGACGAGAGCAAGCTCGGATTCGGTAAGATCTTTACCGATCATATGTTCCTGATGGACTATACCGCCGGCGAAGGCTGGCATGACGCCCGTATTGTGCCCTACGGGAGCCTGCCCATGGACCCCGCCACCACCGTTTTCCATTATGCCCAGGAGATCTTTGAGGGCATGAAGGCGTACCGCACCGCGGACAACACCATTCAGCTGTTCCGCCCCGACTGCAACGCCAAGCGCTTCCAGGATTCCGCCGACCGTCTGTGCATGCCCCCCATCCCGGTGGAGGACTTCATCCAGGCCGTGGAGACCCTGGTGGATGTGGACCGCGACTGGGTGCCCCACAGCGACGGTGCATCGCTGTACATCCGTCCCTTCGCCTTTGCCACCGATGTGGGCCTGGGCGTGCATGCTTCCCGCCATTATCTGTTCGTTATCATCTGCTCTCCCTCCGGCGCCTACTACGCCGAGGGTCTGGACCCCGTCCGCATCTATGTGGAAGATGAATACATCCGCGCGGCCCCGGGCCTGACCGGCTTCACCAAGTGCGGCGGCAACTACGCCGCTTCCATCAAGGCCGGCGAACTGGCCGAGGAAAAGGGCTTCAGCCAGGTTCTGTGGCTGGACGGCGTGGAGAAGAAGTACGTCGAGGAAGTCGGCTCCATGAACATCATGTTCAAGATCGAC